>JBOGJF010000827.1:0-8656 GCA_050747785.1 Vicinamibacteria bacterium | reverse complement strand
CAAGCAGCTCGAGCTCACGGTCACTTGGCCGATTCAGGATCTCTGGCTGCGTCCCCGGCGCGTCGCGGTGGCACGCCTGAACGCGGAGACCGTGGCCGACTCTCTGGTTGAGGGCGGTCTGAATCTGGCGGAGAACGTGAAGCTCGCGTACGCCAACCTCGCTCGACTCCGTCGTCAGGCGAGCCTCGCCGAGGAAGCGAGCGATGCCGCAGAGGAGCTGGCCGATGTCGCGGACGCCCGTTTGCGGGCTGGCGACTTGAGCGAGCTCGAAGCCGCTGACTTCCGAACGCGCGGGCTCCGCACCCTCGACCAGGCACGTCGTCTGGCCCACCAAGAGACCGCGGCCGCCGAGGGCCTGCTCGCGTTGCTTGGTATCGCGCCCGATGTCCTCCCCACTCCCTTCGACATCGATGAAGAGCCTCTCGAACCCAACGTGACCGAGGACGCGGCCGTTCTAGTGCAGAAGGCGTTAGCCGCACGCCCCGACGTGCGCGCCGCCGAGCTCGCGATCGAGCACGCCGGGGAACGGCTCGGCCTGGAACGAAGCAGTTACTGGAAGATCTCGGCGATCCTCGACGCCAACGGTGAAGGAACGGAAGGCTTCGAGTGGGGGCCGGGCATCTGGGCCGAGATCCCCGCATTCAATCGGAACCAAGGAGGAGCGGGTATGGCCGAGGCCGAGCTCGAAAGGGCCATTCATGGCTATGCCGCCGTCCGGAACCACATCGCCGCCGAGGTCCGTGAAGCCCATGCGAAACGCGTCGAGCTCGCCGAATCGCTCCGCGTCTGGCGGGAAGACATCGTGCCCACCCTCGAGCGAACCCTTGCCAGTACCGAGCGTGGCTTCGAAGCCGGGGACCTTTCCTATGCCGACGTCCTCAACGCAAGGCTCACGTATCTCGACGGCCGCCGCCAGTTGGCGGATCTCGACTACGACTTTTCTCAATCGACCGCCCGTCTGGAGAACGCGGTCGGTCAGAATCTCGAGGCTCTGCAATGAGGCCGGTGAGTCGCACTCCGCGGTCCACTCTCGCATTCTTGATCCTAGCGTCACTCCTCGCCCTTCTTGTGCGCTGTGGAGAGACGCCCGGCGAGACCGGGCCGCCGGCGCACGTCGAGAATCCTCCGGTCGAATCCAAGCTCTCGCAGATCACGTTGACTCCGGAGGCGGTCGAACGGCTGGGGATCGAAACCCAGGAGATCGAGCTTCGCAAGCTCCCGAGCACTAAGGTCTACGGCGGAGACGTGACCACGCCCCCGGGCCAGGCGCAGACCATCACACCGCCGATGGCGGGAGTCGTTCTGGGAGCGCCGCCATTGACGGGCGCGGCGGTCGTGAAGGGCCGCGAGCTCTTTCGATTCCTACCACTCTCTCCGGACAGCGATCCCATCCGACAATCAGCGGAGGCTGCCGCGCGCCTCGAGCAGGCGCGGTCCGAGCTTCAACGTGCCGAGGAGCTTCTCAAAGACCGCGCGGCAAGCGAGCGCCGTTACGAAGACGCCAAGGCGGCTCTCGCGGTCGCCGAGGCCACGTATCAATCCGTGAGCGCCCAGCTCGATAACTTGAAGGCGTCCGGCCTCGAGCCCGCGGCCGAGGGAGAGGGGTTCACCGTCTCCTCTCCGATCAACGGCCGGATCGCTCGCGTGCATGTGACGGCCGGCCAGCGCGTCGCGGTGGGAGAGCCGCTCTTCGAGGTGTTCTCGGAAGACCCGCTGTGGATCCGGGTGCCCGTCTACACCGGGGATCTCGCCGCCATCGATCGGGAAGGGCACGCCTTCATGCAGCCCCTGCGGTCGGAGCCATCCTCCGCAAGCATCTCACTCGATCCGGTGGAGACCGCTCCCATCGGCGATCCGGTCGCGGTGACCGTAGACCTTCATTACCTGCTCCCCAACCCGGAGCGCCGCTTCCAACCAGGACAGAACGTGACGGTTTCCGTGCCACTTCAAGATTCGGAGGCGGGGCTCGTCGTTCCATACGGCGCGATTCTCCACGACATCGACGGCGGCACGTGGGTGTACGAGGCTTCGTCCCCGCAGGTCTTCGTGCGTCGACGCGTGGAGCTCGCGCGGGTCGTGGAAGACATCGCGGTCTTGCGCCGCGGGCCGACAGCCGGGACGTCCGTTGTGACCGTCGGCGCCGCCGAGCTCTTCGGAACGGAGTTCGGCGTCGGGCACTAGCAGGCCGAGGCGGCCTGCCCACACGATTCGCAAATGAGCTGGATCATCCGCACCGCGCTCCGGTTTCGCACGCTGACCGTGGCCGCAGCCGCCATTCTGGTCGTGTTGGGCATCCGGGCCGCGCTCGAGACCCCGTTCGACGTGTTCCCGGAGTTCGCTCCGGTTCTGGCCGAGGTTCAGACCGAGGCCCCGGGATTGGCGACCGAGGAGGTGGAGAGACTCGTCACGATACCGATCGAGAACGCGCTCAACGGCGTCTCCTGGTTGGATACGATTCGCTCCCGGACCGTGCTCGGCCTTTCCTCGGTCGTCCTCATTTTCGAAGACGGAACCGATTTGATGGCCGCCCGCCAAATGGTTCAAGAAAGGCTGGGCACGGTGGCCGACCGCCTGCCCTCGGTGGCGCGACCCCCCATCATCCTGCCCCCGCTTTCGGCCACCAGCCGCATCATGAAGATCGGTCTGACCTCGAAGACTCTCTCCCAACTCGACCTCAGCTCCCTGGCTCGCTGGACGATTCGACCTCGGTTGAATGCGATTCCGGGAGTCGCGAACGTCGCCATCTGGGGCGAGCAAGTAAGGCAGATCCAAGCCCTGGTGGATCCCGTTCGGCTGCGAGCCAACGAGGTGTCGCTGGCTCAGGTCGTCGGCGCGGCCCAGGAGGCCTTGTACATCGGCGCCGGAGGATTCGTGGATACGCCCAACCAGCGGCTCGCGATCTTCCACACTCAGGCGATCGAATCGCCTCAGGATCTCGCCGAGGTGCCCCTGGCGCTACGGGGCGGCGGCGTCCTGACGATCGGCGACGTCGCCGAAGTCGTCGAGGGACACGCTCAGATGATCGGGGACGCGGTCATCAACGATGGACCGGGCCTCCTGCTCATCGTCGAAAAGCAGCCGTGGGGAAACACGTTCGAGGTGACCGAGCGGGTGGAGAACGCTCTCGAATCCATGAGACCGGGCTTGGGTGACGTCACCATCGACTCCACCATCTTCCGGCCGGCGACGTTCATCGAGATGTCCCTCCGCAACCTCCAGATCGCGCTCATCACCGGTTGCGTCTTGGTCATCGCAATCCTCATTCCGTTTCTCTACGAATGGCGGACTGCCTTCATTAGCCTCTTGGCGATGCCGCTCTCCTTGCTGGCCGCCATCCTGGTGCTGAGCTACCGCGGGGCCACGATCAACACCATGATTCTCGCCGGGTTGATCATCGCGCTCGGCGAGGTCGTCGACGACGCCATCATCGACGTCGAGAACATCATGCGACGCTTGCGGCAGAACGCCAGCTCGGCATCCCCTCGAAGTGCATTTCAGGTCGTGTACGATGCCTCGCTCGAGGTCCGCAGCGCCGTCGTCTACGGCAGCCTGGTGGTCGTCCTGGTCCTCATGCCCGTCTTCTTTCTGGGCGGCTTGTCGGGATCCTTCTTTCGGCCGTTGGCTCTGTCGTATATCTTGGCGATGCTGGCGTCGCTCGTCGTCGCCCTGACGCTTACGCCGGCACTCTCCTTGTTGCTCTTGCCGCCGGCTGCGGCAAGACAAACCGCGGAGCCGCCGCTGGTTGCCTTTCTGAAAGCGCACTATCGGAGACGGCTTCCGGTCGTCCTCAAGAAGTCGAAATCCGGCTTGCGCTTCATGGCGTTGGCCTTCCTCTTGACCATCGCGTGCCTTCCCTTCTTGGGTGAAGAGCTTCTCCCGAATTTTCAGGAGTACGACTTCCTGATGCATTGGGTGGAGAAGCCCGGCACTTCACTGGAGGCCATGACCCGGATCACGATTCGGGCCAGTGAGGAGCTCCGTAGCATACCAGGCGTGCGCAACTTCGGTGCTCACATCGGGCGCGCCGAAGTCTCGGACGAGGTCGTGGGACCCAATTTCACAGAGCTCTGGATCAGCCTGGATCCCAGCGTGGACTATGAAGCCACCGTGGCTCGCGTTCAGGCAGTGGTGGACGGCTATCCGGGGTTGTATCGCGACCTTCTCACCTACTTGAAGGAACGGATCAAAGAAGTGCTGACTGGTGCGGACGCGTCCATCGTGGTGCGGATCTACGGTCCCGAGCTCGAGACGCTCTACGAGACGGCCGAGCGGGTCGCGGAAACGATGGCCACCGTCGAAGGCGTCGCGGACTTGCACATCGAGCAGCAGGTGCTGGTTCCACAAGTCATCGTCCGACCGCGTCCGGAGGCGGCACGCCAGTTTGGCCTGACGCCCGGAACCATACGCCAGGCCGCGACCACTCTCCTCCAGGGCGCGAGGGTCGGACAGATTTATCGGAGCGGAGAGCCCATCGACGTCGTCGTCTGGGGCGATGCGAGATATCGGAGAAGCGTAACCTCGTTACGCGAACTGCGCGTGGACCTACCCCAGGGCGGGCAGGTGCCTCTCGGCGACGTCGCCGAGATCCATGTGGGTCCCACGCCGAACGTCATCAACCGAGAAGGAACTTCGCGCCGCATCGACGTCATTTGTAACGCGAGAGGCCGGGACCTAGGAAGCGTGGCGCGTGATGTCGAGGCGGCGGTTCGTTCCCTCGATTTCCCGCGGGGCTACCACCCCGAGTTCCTGGGTGAGTTTGTGGAGCAGCGTCGAGCTCGAAACCGTTTGTTGTTTCTCTCTCTCCTCTCGGTTATCGGCATCTTCCTCATCCTTCATGCGGATTTTGGCTCCCTCCGCCCCACGCTCCTCGTGTTTCTCAGTCTGCCCTTTGCACTCATCGGGAGCGTTCTCGCCGTCATCTTGAGCGGTGGCGTCCTGTCGCTCGGCTCTCTGGTCGGCTTTATTACCGTACTCGGGATCGCGGCACGAAACGGCGTCATGCTGGTCAGCCACTACCGGCATCTCGAGACCGAAGAAGGAGAGCGGTTCGGCGAAGAGCTTGCGCTCCGTGGCGCCGAGGAACGACTCGCTCCCATCCTCATGACCGCATTGACCACGATGCTGGCCATATTGCCGATAGTCGTACGTGGGAACGTGCCCGGCCAAGAAATCGAGCACCCGATGGCCGTCGTCATCTTGGGCGGCCTTCTGACATCCTGCCTATTGAATCTGATTCTGCTGCCGGCGCTCTATGCGCGCTTCGGCGAACCGTTCGGGTCCGCGGGCAAACCTTGATGTTCTCGGAAAGGAATTATGGCGCGCCCTTCTTTCTCCATCACGGCCGTTAGACTCTTGGGCCACGATTAAGCGACTGCTTCCCTACCAAGAAGCTCCATCGGGGAGGGCGTAAAGAATTATGGCGCGCCCTGAGAGATTCGAACTCCCGGCCTACTGATTCGTAGTCAGTCGCTCTATCCAGCTGAGCTAAGGGCGCGCCCGCTAAGAGACACTCATGCTAACAAAGGCGTCTGATCCGATCAAGCCGAGCGCGATGGATGGATCGAGCGCACTAGACACCTACCACGGGACCTTCCATACCATCGGTGAGGTAAGCATGCGCCATGTGCGGCGTATTGAAGGCGAATCCCAGCGTCCCGTCGGGACTAATAATGATGATGCCTCCCCTTCCACCGGTACGTTCCTCGAGGAGGGCGATCGCTTGCCGCGCGGCCTCGCGAGCGGGGCTTCCGGAGGCCAGTAGATCCACGGCACGCTGAGCCATCACCACGCGGATGATTCCCTCGCCCCAACCGGTTGAGGCCGCAGCGCCCAGCCGATTGTCCGCGTAGAGCCCGCAACCTATTAGAGGCGTGTCGCCGACACGGCCAGCCAGCTTCCCCAGTGTTCCTCCCGTCGACGCCGCGGCGGCGAGACGGCCGCTCTCGTCGCGAGCCACCGCGCCCACCGTGTCGCTCGGGCCCGAGATCAGCGCGGACTCGTGCATCACCGGCTTCTTGGATTCCGTTGCGTCATGCCAACGGCGACGTTCCCGATCCACGATGAGCGACTCGGGCGTACAGAGTGTCACGTTCTGCTCCCGCGCAAACTCAAGAGCACCGACTCCCGTGAGCAGCACGTGCGGAGAACGATCCATGACGCGCCGCGCCAAATCGATTGGGTTCGCAACACCCTTCACCGCCGCGACCGCTCCCGCCGACAGGCTGGTTCCATCCATGAGCGCCGCGTCCAGCTCCACCTCACCCAACTGGTTCAAGACCGCGCCGTAGCCCGCGTTGAAAGCCGGATCGTCCTCCATCAAGCGAACCGCTGCGATTGCTGCGTCGAGGGCCGGGCCTCCATTGCGTAGCACGTCGAACCCGGAACGCGCCGCGCGCTCCACGCCTTCTCGTTGCGAGTCGATCTCACCCTCCGGAGTGGCCCAGGCACCCCCGTGTACAAGGATGGCTTTCATAGACAACGCGGCTGCTCCCGCTGTGTGCTGGATCGAACTAAGTAAGATGATGAATGACGACGCGGCTGGTAGCGCTACGGGGATTCGAACCCCGGTTTGATGGCTGAGAACCACCCGTCCTAACCCCTAGACGATAGCGCCACACGAGGGCCCCGCGAACGGGTAAACGAAAGGCTAGCACAGGGTTCCGTGTGGGTCAATGAGACGGCCCGGCGGCTGGTCCGGGGCCGCCCCCGTGTGTTAGAATAACGTGTAACTCCAAACAATTCTTTGAGTTCTCCGCCCAACGCGGCTTTTTCCGGCGAGACAACTGCGGCATGCTACACGGTCTTCGGAAGCGGATCGGAAATCTGATGGGGCAGAGCGCCGCCACGGCGGAGCCGTCGGAGAACGCCCAATCATCCGCGGAAACTCAGGAGTCTTCGTCCCCGGGAAAAGCGCTCAAGGGATCTCGGTCCGCACCACCGCCCGCGCCCGATCAAGAAGTCGCCGCCAAGCTCGCTCGCCGCGACGCGCAGCGACGCGAGGCCCGAAGGCTACTCGAGGAGCAAGTTCAGAATCGCACCGCCACGTTCATGAGCGAGATACGCAACCAGCTCTTGTACGAGATCCACAACACGCTCGACGACGACGGCGGCCCCAAAGCGCTCAAGGACGTTCTGGGGCAGGCCCTCGATCCCGCTTTCTTGCGCAGGCTGGATGCCGATATCGACGCCCACGTTTCCAAGCTCATGGAACGTCTCCGGGGGACGTGGCGCAAGGAGGACGACATCGAGTCGCTCCTTCCCTCGACCAAGACTCTGGTGGGCGAGCTCCAGGCGTATCGCGATCAAATCGTGAGCACCCATCTACTGGATCAAGTCGAGGTCTACGCGCTCCCGCAGCTTTCCAAGGTGTTTCCCGAGGGCGGCGCCCCGCCCGAGCAGTTGAAGCACGGCATCGCGAGCTACTGGAAGCAATGCCAGGCGGCGATCGAGCGGTTCTCGAAAGCGCCCGAGATGGCGATGCTGCAGAATGCGCCGGAAGGGCTGCGCCCGGACACATCCGTACTCCAGGAACGGCTGATCGCGGCCCAATACCGGAATGGTTATCGAACGCTCGGCGCCCGCCTGACCGACCAGTACGCCAAGGTCGCCCAGCTTCAGATGTCCAAGGGGGATCGTCTCGACAAGCATCGCCCCGAGATCGATCGCCAGGTCGTGGAAGGCATCATCGTTCCGCTCGCCTTTTTCATTCGCGATCGCGGCAAGCCCGAGCCACTCGACGCGATGCGGAGTCGAGCCGAGCTCTTCCGAGACATCGTGGACAAAATGGTGGCGAGCGGCGACCCTTTCAGCCGCACCGCCGAGGCCATCAAGCCCATTCTGAGGCGAAGCATCGAACAGAGCCGTCCCCTGGTGCTCGATCAGTTTCCCTACCTGGCCGCTCCCATCGAGAGCCTGAAGCCGACCGAGGTCCACCGCGCGACCGCGCTCTTGCATATGCTGGAGACCCTCCTCCGGCCGGACCTCGACGAGAAAGCCCTGGCGGCCGTCGAGCAGAACATTCGACTCAACAAGACTCAGTACCGGATCTATGTCTATCTCGACCGGACTCACGCCGATGTCATCCCTCTCCTGCATCCCTTCGATCGGATCCAACCTTCGGACGCCGAGTTCTTCCTCAAGTTTCTCGAGGAGTTCGGGCCGACCAGGCCGGCCATCATCAACATGGCCCGTCGGTTGAACTACCTTCCGCCCGATCAGGCTGCAACGGACGACCCACAGGCGGTGATTCAGGCCATCGCCGTCCTCGCTTTGCCCAGAAGGGAGCTCACATCCTGGCAGTTTCTCTATGGCGCAACGCCGCCGGCTCCCAACGAGCTAGACGTGCTCGCCAAGACCGTCGTCCAGCAATTCCGCCCCACCGGCATCGGTGCCTACGATCGGCAGCAGTCCATCGGCGCGGTTCCCGTTCCGGTCGATCTCTCGAGCGCGCTGACCTCCATTGGATACCACCCCGACCAGCAGAATCGTCTCGAGATCTTCAGGAACGAAATCCAGCAATTCATCGAATCGGGCAAGGCCTGGGAGCTCGGCAAGGCATTAGAGAATCTCCGCAACTTCCGTCGGGCAGTCGAAGAGGAGCGAACCCGCAAGGACCTCGTCGATACGGAAGGATCCCCGTACGTGGGTGAGATCTGGT
>JBOGJF010000826.1:0-6380 GCA_050747785.1 Vicinamibacteria bacterium | reverse complement strand
GCGACGAGTTCCCCGCACCCGGTATCGCGGCCGGCACCATCCAGATCCTGGTCGACGGGTTCCGAATGTCCCCCTTCTAGGCAACAACGAGGAATGCTGTCGGGGTCGAGACCCGGCCCCGACAGCTTCTCTCCCCTTCCCGACAACCTCTTTTTACCCCTCTGAGTCCCGACCTACACCTTCTTCAGCCGATGAGGCTCGGGTCCGGATCCTTCGTGCGGTGCTACCAACAGTAACATCTTATCAGGGAAGCGAAGGCGAGGACTCGAAGGCAAACCGAGAGCGATCTTGCTCTCTGCCAAACACTTCCGCGGGGAAAGGCCCCTCCCAGGTGCCCCTGGCTCGATGATTGCACCGCCCCGCGGCTGGACCTGGATTCATCGCTAGAACCCGGCGGGGGAGACATGTCCCCGGCCATGGGCGCGGCCCGTCAGACGGCGGGAAGCTGCCAATTAGGGGAGACTCATAATGAAAACATCGTCAAGAATAGCCGCTTTGTTCTTTTGGGTCATCGTGATGTCGCTCGGCTTGAGCCAGAGCGGCCGGACCGCCTCCACCTGCCTGGTAGAGCGAGGAATCGATCCCCTGGACGTTCTCAATCAGCAGGCCATCCGCCACAACGTCTGGATCGCGCTCGATACGTCGGGTTCGATGGACCGAGGGATTGCGAACGATAACGATCCGCCGACCCGAATCGACACGGCACGGGACACCATTATTGAATTGCTCGACCACGCCGACCTCGTCGACAGCCTGGGAAACCCCAAGTTCAATTGGGGCTTCACGTTTTACGACCAGGAAGGCCCCTTTGACTTCGGTGACCCGGGATTTGATGGAAGGGCTGGGATCCATACCAATACGGATAATGACGTTACCGACGCCGGAGAGTCTTTCATTTTGGAATGGAAGTGCCCAACCTCGGCCACGACCAGCCCTCTGCCTCCCGGAGGCGAGCCTCCCGCGGATGACGGCGATGACGACTCATTCCCCGAGCAGCCCACTTGGTGCAAGGGAATGGACGCAACGCGCATCGATGCTCCGTCCTGTGGCGACCCCGATCCGCGGAACCTAATAAAAAACCACGTCAACAAGTTAGCCGACGACCTCAATTGTGATGACGCGCCGAATACGTTCGATAATAGTTGCCCCGCTCACAATGCAGATGGCACTCCGAACGGTGTCATGCTCGATGAGATTTCGGAGTTCCTTGGAACGCAACTCCTCGAACCCGGTCAGAAGAACTTCATCGTCCTCCTTACCGATGGTGAAGACACCTGCGAGTGCTACGACTACATGTATGACGACCCGCTGAAGAGCAATGCGACAACGTTCGATGGTACGCTGAGACTTCGAGGCACTTCCGCCACGTCCGCGCCGACGCACGCGTTTTCGAGTAACAGTTCCGGCCTACGCTCCAGCGATTTCGGGCAATCGCACGAACTGGATGTCTCCGCTTACAATGCCGGTCTCAAGGCCGAGGTGGCTTTTCAACGCATCGACGACATTGACGGAGACGGGACCAGCGGCGACGGGAGGATCTTCGTGGTGGGTATGGTGGACTCGGGGACTCCTCAAGCTGTCCGCGTCAACCATCTCGGCTGGGAGGCGTCCGGGCTCGTTCGTCCTGCGTTCTTCGCCAGCGATCCGGTCGCCCTGCGGCAAGCACTTCTCGACGTGTTTTCTCTGATCGACGGGCCGACGGCCACGGTGAGCGCGGGCATGTCGGTGGTGGGCTCGGTGAAGGAAGTAATCGCTTCCCATACCAACACCACGCACGATCTTAATGGGGCGGACCTTCTTGCGAGCGGCGTTGGCGATACGGCGGTTCGAAACCTGAGAGCGGCTCACCGGAACAACGTTCTCTTCACTTCGTCGTTCGAACTGCCGGGCTTCCGCGGCCATTTCAGGGCCCACAACATCTACACCGTTGCGGAAGACGAGAGTCGCACGGCGGACTTCACTGAGATTTGGGACGCCGGAGACGAGCTCCAAGAGCGCGACCTTCTCAACGACCCGCGGCGCATCTATTTCAACCGCTCGGACGGGACGGGCGGCCAGCTCGGCACGACGATCGGAGCGACGACGCTCAGCGCGACCGACCTGGGCGTGTCGGCGGGTTTTCTCGACGACCTCGACCCCACCGGCGTGGGAGCGAAGACCGCTACCGATGCCGTCGAGATCGTGGAAAAGGTCCTCCAGGGGTGGCGGCTGGTCATCGACCCGACCGACGGATTCTACACGTCGACCGCGCCGGGCGCTCCATTGAACTTCTCCCAGTTCGAAAGCGACGGTATCACGAAGACCTGGAAGCTTTGGGATGCTACCAACTCCGCGCCCGCGGTGGTGCTCAACCCACCCCGCTCTCCCGATGTCGACCCACCTGTTCCGACCTCCCAATATTCTGAGTTCTACGGAGACAACATCAACCGGATGACCGTCGTCTATCTGGGAACGAACGGCGGGATGATGCAGGCCTTCCGGGCCGACAACGGCTTCGAGGTCTACGGCTACATTCCACATGACCTGCTTCCCGAGCTTCCGAGCTTCGTGAGGACCCTGGTGACCGGCAACAACGGAATCACCGGACATGGCTTTTTCGTTGCCGCATCGGCCACCGTCCAGGACGCTTTCTTGCAGGACTCGCCGAATGGTATTGCCGAATGGCGTACCGTGCTCGGCTTCGGGCGAGGAGCGGGAGGCAAGTATGTGACCGCCCTGGACGTTACCGATGTGGGAGATTGGAACGGAGACGATCCGTTTTCGATCCCCGCAGGCTTCCAACCGCCGCAACTTCTCTTCACGGTCGGGAATCGCGACGGGGTAGCCGACCTGGACGTGAACGGAGCAGACTACGACGGATTCGGCGAGACCTGGTCTCTTCCCGTGATGGGAAGAGTTCATAACGGGACGGCCGAGGGCCAGTGGGTGCTCTTCATGGGCACGGGCTATGGCTGTGTGGGAACGGACGAGGGGCGCTATCTCTACGCCTTGGCACTCGAGGACGGGACGGTGTACTTCAAGTCGCCGCAGATCGCGGACGTCGTGAACGCCGGAGAACCAGGGATCGATCAGAACGGCACGCCCGCGACACCCACGCTCTTCAATCCCCACGAGCCCGGGATCAACGACGGGCGAGACTTCGTCACTCGGGTCTACATCGGTGACCTACAGGGCGTGATCCACAAGCTCGACGCGACGGCGGACGACCCGGGCGATTGGCAATTCGGTCCTTTCTTCGAAGTGACCGACGAGGCCGACCAGGCCGAAGGCCAGGGGGATCACAACCAGCCCATCACGGTGCGGATCGAGGCCTTGAAGCTCGTGGGCGACCCAACGATCCTTTTGTTCGTCGGAACGGGAGGCGATAGCCGCGTCCAGCTCACCGATCCGGAAAGCTTCAAGATGGTGGGCATCGTGGATACCGACAGCTCCAGCACCATTCCGGCCACCGATCCAGGGTTCCCGGGTACCTTGCTGACGCTCGAAAACGGCATAGACAAGTTCTTCATCAACCTACCCGAGGGAGAGCGCGTGGTCGTTCCTCCGGTTTTGGCGAGGAACACCTCTACCAACGGAGTCGTGTTCTTCACGACCGTGCGGCCAGAGTTCAACCCGGCAAACTGCAGCACGACTTTCACCAGCACTCTGTTTGCAGCGGGGGTCAACAGCGGTCTGGGCACCTTCGACCTCGACCCCACCCTCTCGGGCATTCAGGGCCAGGTGGACCTGGGAGCGGGCAAAGTAACCTCGCTATTTCACCGCGACGAGCATCTCTACGTGAGCAAGAGCGGCGGGCTCGAGACCAATTCTGGAACGGAGGTATTGGGCAGTGAGGAATTTCCGGCACCCATTGTCGGCAGCGGCTCGTTGCAGATGTTTGTGGACGGGTTCCGGATGTCTCCCTTCTAGGAACTGCACGAAGGAGCTGTCGGGGTCAAGACCCGACCCCGACAGCTACGTTTCCTCGCATTTTCCCGCCCGGTGCGATTCCGCTGCGCGTAAGACAGATCGATGAACATGCTAGTATTGCGCTCAAGGAGACAACCGTCGTGCGGCGATGAAACTGGCAAAGAGTGACCTGAGTGCCCCTGAAGCCGAGTCGCGGGTGCGCCGCTTCTTCGAGGGCGATCCTCACGGCGTGATAGCCGTCTATCTGTTCGGTAGTTTCGCTCGCGGAAACGAGGGGCCGGAAAGCGATGTCGATGTGGCCGTTCTCTATTCCGACGCGCCCGCCAGGACTTTTGACGCGCTGCCACTCTCCTTAGAAGAGGGGTTGGAAAGGCGCCTTGGGAGGGAGGTGCAGGCCGTCGTATTGAACCATGCTCCTGCCGATCTCATTCACCGTGTTCTGAGGGATGGGAAGCTCCTCCTTGACCTTGCCCCCACCTCTCGCATTCGGTTCGAGGTTCAAGCCCGAAACGAGTATTTCGACCTTCAACCTATTCTTCGCGGTTACCGCAAAACAAAGATATAGCTCGCAGGGAGCCTAGGTGACCGATCCAGAGCTAATAATCAAGAAGTTGGCACTCATCGAGACCTGTGTTCGAGAGCTCCAAACTCTAAGCCGTCCAGCCGAAATCTCCCGCGATGTCCGCGAAGAGCGCTTTGTGGAGCATACGCTTCAAATTGCAATCCAGGAAGCACTCGATATCGCTTCGCACATCGTTTTTCTTCGAGAACGACTGTCGGCTTTTCTCGAACCCTATGCGAGAAAGCGAACGCGGGAGCGAGGAAAACGGGGTCGTGTTTTGCTTGCCGATTAGAGCGTGTCCGAGAACTACCTGAGGTTGAGCGCCGGATCCCCCAGAAGATGGTAGATGCTCAGAAGCTCGGGGAAGGCTCCGCTGTCGGCATAGTCGGACTGACCGGCCAGGATGGCGTCTCCCAATCTCGAGTGGTTCTGGTTGACCACCTCGTCGAGAAGCGCCCGGTGGAACCGGTGCGCCGGCTCGTCGAGACTGAGACCGGTTGGTGAGAAGGCAGCGATGATCCCCTTACCCTCTGCCTTGAGCAGAGCTTCGGCGAGGGAGTTCTGGTATGGGAAATGGAAATAGCCGTTGAGGCAGTTCATGGTGAAGAGAATCGGCTGCTCCGATTGCGGCGACAGCGAACCGACGTTCCCTACGTTCAACAGATTCTCGTTCGCCCACATGTGAATCGCGCCATGGCCGATGTAGCTCATGATGGACGCTCCCTCGTCGAAGGCGTTCCGAATCGCGCTTCGCGTGGCGGTCGTCCCCAGCTCGGATAAGTAGACCTTCTCGACGTTCTGGCCAGAAAGCACCGTTGCCGCCAGCACGTCCGCATTCCAGTTGAAGTCTCCGGCCAAATCTGGGTTGTCGGTAATCAACACGATAGGAGCCTCGGGATCACTTTCCCCCGTCTCATAAACGAGTGTCTTTTCGACCAGGGCTTTCACTTCGTCCACCGAGGCGGCGGGGAGCCGACCGATCGCCACGTCCGCTAAGATGTCCTCCCCATTCACCGCCGCTAGCCATGGATCCGATGCGGTCCACATGTATCGCGTCTTCACCAGCTTGACCGGCACGTGGTTTCGAACCCCGGTCCCCAGATAGTCTTTGGGATCGTAGCTTGCATCGCCCAGCAGCAACACATAGCGAAGAGACGGTTCCGTCCAATGATGATAGGCGTAGCTCAGAAAATCGTGGATCGCGTCCGGCGTCGCCTCCCCGTACCCGAACTCGGCCAACACGTCTTCCACGGCGACCGCCTTCGTCCGCAAACCCTCGTTCATCCGATAACGCAATAGAGGCTCTGCCGCGCTTAGGAATGCTCGCGGCCCGATCACCAGATACTCCGCCGCATTCGCCTCGCTCCGCAGGCTGGTTTGGAGAGGCTTTCTGATCTCCGGCGAACGCACCGCGTCTTCGCCGACAACCAGGTACTGGTGGCCTTCGACCGTTCCGAATCCAAGTCCCTCTGCGTGACTCACTCTGTCCAGCCACAACGGCTGCTCCGCGGTGAGGTCGAAGACAAAGCCCTTTTCGAGGTCGGGCACCCACACCGTTCCCGACTGGTCGATGCTTCCGTTAAGCTCGCCTCCCTGGACAACGAGCTCGGAGGGGTACCTCACGTCGAACCGGTCCAGCATGATCATCGAGTAGAGGGCATCCGTGTCCCCGACCTCTTCGACCTGGAGCATGTTGTCCCCTTCGTGAAGGACTCCCGCGACCAACTCCGCCGTCAGGTGAACCCCTGACTCTCCGTCCCACCACTCTTCCGCCACCAATGTCCCATTCACATACACTCGCGCATGGTGGTCCGGTTCCACGGGGAAGTCACTCGCACCCTGAAGCCAGATATCCAACTGGGCAGGGTCGGAGACTGACGACAGGTTCGTCACCTGGAACGGGAAGCTC
>JBOGJF010000825.1:0-4390 GCA_050747785.1 Vicinamibacteria bacterium | reverse complement strand
ATCATACGCCGTGAGGTCCCGGAGACAGAGCACATCCTGACCGAGGTGGGAGGAGGAGGCTGGAGACAATCGCAGACCCACACCGCCGACATCCGCATCAAGCTGGTCGACAAGAACCACCGGCGTCGCTCCAGTCAGCAAATCGCCGCCGCCCTGCGCCCGGCGTTGATGCTCCAGCCGGGGATGAGGATCTCTGCCCGTCCGTCGGGAGGACAGTTCATGGCACGTCTCGGGGGTGGCAACGATCGCGTCGGGGTCGACATCCGCGGGCACGACATGGCGGTGGCGAGCGATCTGGCGCTCAAAGTCCAGCACGTGATGGACAACGTCCCCGGCATCGCCGAGGCGCAGATCAGCCGTCGGGAAGGAACGCCCGAGCTCAGAATCCACGCCGACCGCGACAAGGCGGCGACCATGGGGCTCAACGTCTCCGATCTGGCCAACACCCTCCGCACCACGGTGGGCGGCCGCATCGCCTCGCAATTCCGGGAGCGCGGGAAGGAGTACAACATTCTGGTCCGCTTGAAGGAGGAAGACCGCCAGCAACTCGAGTCCGTGGAGCAGATCCCCATGTACACGCCGGTGGGGCAGACGGTTCCCGTCGAAAGCCTGGTTCGGATGGAGCGCACCGAGGGGCCGGTGAGCATCGAACGCCAGGACCAGGAGCGCCTGGTCTCGGTGACCGCCAACATCGAGGGTCGCGATCTCGGTAGCGTCATGAGCGACATCGCAGCCGGGTTGAAAGAGCTCTCTCTGCCCAGCGATTTCGCCATACTGTATGGCGGGGAGTACGAGGAGCAGCAAAAGGCCTTCCGCGCGCTGCTGTTTTGTTTCATCCTGGCCGTCGTTCTCGTTTACATGGTGATGGCGGCGCAATTCGAGTCGCTGCGCGATCCGCTGGTCATTTTATTCTCCATCCCGCTGGCCGGGATCGGCATCGTCCTCATGCTTTTCTTGACCAACACCACTTTCAACATCCAGGCATTCATCGGAACGATCATGCTGGCTGGAATCGTCGTCAACAATGCCATCATCCTGGTGGATTACATCAACCTCCTGCGGCGACGCGACGGCTTGCCGCTCCGCGAGGCGGTAGCGGTCGGCGGTCAGAGACGATTGCGTCCGATCTTGATGACGACGCTGACTACCGTCCTGGCGATGATTCCCATGGCCCTCGGACTCGGTGAGGGCGGCGAAGTGCAAGCGCCCATGGCCCGAGTGGTCATTGGTGGTCTGACCACCTCGACTCTGATTACGCTGTTGCTCATCCCGACCCTCTACGCCACGGTCGAGGAGTTCTCGGTTCGGGAGCGGAAACGCGTCGCGGCCGAAGACGAGCAGGGGGCGGAGGAGCCTTCCCCCGCCTGAGGTGGAGTCCTCAACCAGCCCGCAGGCGCCCGCCGGGCGCAGCGAGCCAGTCGAGCGGAGGCCGCGGCCGAACGAAGAGTGAGGTCGCAACCGAATGTAGTCGCCGGAGGGCCAGCTGCGGGGGTGGGGCCCCGCAGCACTGGAAGATGTCGCGGGCGGAGTCGGGAATCCTAGGCGTCGAGCGACGCCATCGCTGCGGTCAGTCCCGCGCGCAGATCGACCCGACAATTCTGCGCGGCCAGGCCGCTCGACAAGCAGGAGAGAACGAACAGGATTTTCTCGGCGGAGGAGTTGTAGCCCATCAGTCCCACGCGCCACACCTTGCCCTTGAGCGCGCCGAGCCCGCCACCGATCTCGAGGTTGAAGGTCTCGAGAAGATAACCACGGAGCTTTGCGTCGTCGACGCCGTCCGGAATCCGAACGGCGTTCAGAGACGGTAGACGGTACTCCGGCGCAACCAGCATCTCGAGCCCCATCGCCTCGATGCCCGCGACGAGAGCGCCATGGTTCTCGAGATGTCTTCGCAGCCGGTTCGAGAGACCCTCTTCTTCGATCAGGACGAGCGCTTCGAGCAGCGCGTAGTTGAGGGTACTGGAGCTCGTATGGTGGTACCCCTTGCCGGTCCAGTACTTGTCCAGGAGGAGAGCGTCCAGATACCAGCTCCGTACCGGGTGTCTCCGCTTGGCGATCGACTCGACCGCTCGTGAGCTGAGCGTGACCGGTGCTAACCCCGGAGTGCTGCCGATACACTTCTGGGAGCAACTATACGCCGCGTCGACACCCCAGGCATCGACCTTCACCTCGATGCCTCCCAGCGAGGTCACCGTGTCGAGGAGAATCATCACGCCGTGCTCCCTGGCGAGCCGGGCGATCTCGTCCATCGGCTGCAGAACGCCGGTCGAGGTCTCGGCATGAACGAGCGTGATGACCTTGAAGGGGCCACCCTTCAGGGCCTCTTCGACCCGTTCCGGATCGGTGGGTCGACCCCATTCGCTCTCGAGGAGCGTGATGTCCGCCTCCTGCCGCTCCGCCATCTGCCGGATGCGGTCGCCGAAGAAGCCGTGCGCGCAGACCAGCGCACGATCACCGGGGCCGAGGAGATTGGCCACACAGAACTCCATACCCGATGTCCCGGTACCTGGTGTCGTCTGGGTCACGGCGTTCTGAGTGTCGAATACGATCCGGAGCCGTTCCCGAATGGCGTCCAGAGTTCTCATATAGGCGGGATCCAGATGTCCGATGACCGGCGTGAGTAGTGCCCGGTAAACCCGGGGGTGAAGGTCGAGTGGTCCCGGCCCCATGAGCGTTCTCTGCGGGGCCTCAAATCGATCCATTGCGACAGTCTCCTTGACTCGAAGGGCGCACCAGGCGACGGGTCGAACCGCCAACTTTAGTACTTCTGACTCGCCGAGCGCCAGTGACAAATGCTCGAGCGCCGTGCGGGGATCGTCTCTCAGCAGGCTAATGAAAATACGGGTAAAGAGTGCGGCCTACGGGTTCCCGGGGGGTGGGGAGCTTTCCAGATGCTCTTTGAGCGCTTTGACCGGCTCCTGATCGGGGTCGAGCTCGAGCGAGCGCTCGATGTACTCGAGCACCTTGTCACGCTGACCCATTTCGCCATAGCAGACGGCGAGAGCGTTCAGAACGGCGGTGGTGGGACTTCGACGTACGAGACTAGCCTCCAAGAGCTCGGCGGCCCGCTGATGGCTCTTAGCTTGGTAGTGCGCATCGCCGAGTGTCAGGAGCACGTCCACGTTTTCCGGGTCCTGTTGGTAGGCCGGTTCGAGCACTTCGATGGCCCTTCCCGGCTCGCCCCCTTCCAGAAGCAAGACCGCCAGGTGGAGCCGGGGTGCGGTCAACTTTGGATCCGCTTCGAGGGCCCGCTCGAACGTCTCGCGCGCTTTGGCCGACTCTCCCAGCTTCATGTACTGTTCGGCCAACGCGGCCTGAACGATCGCCTGGTTCTCGCCTTCGATGCTTTCCCGCGCGATCCACGGACGCAGGATTTCGGCGCGGGGAGAGATCTCGAAATCTGCCGACTGCGTCTGGAGGATTTCGCCCGAGGGATCGCTGAGCTCCGCGATGAGACGGTACCGACCGCCCACTAATTCCGCCAAGCTCAACGTTCCTACGATCGGCTCTCCCGCGAAGCCCGCGACGGCGTCCCTTCGCGAGGTCAGCGTTTGGCTCGGATCCACTTGGCTCACGACGCGGAGGGAGAGTTGGTGTTGCGGGTTGGCGTTCTCGACCGGAACATACGCTTCCAGAGTCTCGCCGGCGGCGTAGACGCGCTTGGCGTTGGGCTCGAGCTTCAAAGAACCGAGCTCATAGGTCCGGTACGCCCCGGCGCCGCCCGTACTCCGCGAGCTCCCATAGAGCAAGACGGGAGCGCCAAGGGAAGGATCCGGGGAACGTTCCGGCACGTGAAGTGGAGTCTCGAAGATCGTGTACTCGCTTCGCGCCTCGTTCTTGAGAACCAGCCGGAAACGGTACTCACCGGGGACGAGCGGAAACATGTCCCGATAGGAGAATGGGCGACTGGCGACACCGGAGAACTGAGCCTCGGTGAGATTGACGTAGACGTCCTTGTTGAGCTGCACCACCGGCCGCTCGTCGAGCGTCGTGACTTCACCCTGGACGATCAAGCGGGTGTAGAGGACCTCTTTGTCCTCGTCACGGACGATGGTGAAGTGCTGCGGCTCGATCTCGATGCTGTAGTGCACGAAGCTCGTGCCGCCGGGGCCCGGCAGGACGTGCGCCGTGGCCGAGTTGGGGATGTAGTTGAAGAGATAATCGGTCTCCACGAGCCCGTGGGCGTCCCGAGCCGCGTCCACGTAGCTCGTGTCCAACCGGCGAAAAGGCGTTTCGTAGATCTGGGCTAGAACGATCTGAGTATCGAGACCCGCGAGAGTCGGATCCATGACGTTCGAGTACCCTCCCCGGTCCGCCTGCATGCTGATCGAGGCATGAGCAAGCTCCGGAGACACCGTCTGTAGCTTCTGATAAATGCTCAGTCGTGGAT
>JBOGJF010000824.1:0-3038 GCA_050747785.1 Vicinamibacteria bacterium | reverse complement strand
GAGTGGTGGCGCATTCGAAGGGGAGAAGCTCGTGTCGTCGTGGGGGCGCGCGCCGCGGTTCTGGCTCCCCTTCGGAATATCGGACTGATCGTGGTGGACGAGGAACAGGAAGGCTCGTATAAGCAGGAGGAAGCGCCTCGTTACAACGCGCGAGATGTGGCCATCAAACGAGCGCAGGTTGCCGGTGCAGTCGCCGTTTTGGGCTCCGCGACGCCCTCTCTCGAGTCTTACACGCACGCCGTCGAGGGCCGATACCGACTGGCCAACTTGCCCGAGCGCATCGCCGGACGACCGCTCGCCCGCGTGTGGCTCATCGACATGAAAGACGTCGTTCGCGAGGAAGGTCCGGAGACCATCTTGTCGCAGCCACTGCGGTCAGCCATCGAGGAGCGAACCTCGGCGGGAGAGCAGGCGCTCGTCTTGCTCAACCGACGGGGGTACGCGACGCATCTCGTCTGTCGTGAATGCGGGCTTCCCGCCAACTGCACCGAGTGCAGTGTCGCCCTGACGCTTCACCAGAAGGGAACGCTGGCGGTTTGTCACTACTGCGGCCTCGGCAGGCCGACTCCGACTCATTGTGACATGTGCCGCGGCGAGTATTTGCACCAGCGTGGCTACGGAACGGAAAGAGTGGAGGAGATGCTCAAGCAGACCTTCCCGAAGATACGTGTCTTCCGCATGGATCGCGACACGATGCGTCGCAAGGGTAGCTACGAAGACCTTCTCTCCCGCTTTGCATCCGGCGAGATCGATCTCCTAGTCGGGACGCAGATGTTGGCCAAGGGGCATGATTTCCCCGCGGTGACGCTGGTCGGCGTGCTCGCTGCCGACGTGGGACTCGGAGCGCCCGATTTCCGAGCCGCGGAGAGAACGTTCCAACTGCTCACCCAGGTGTCCGGTCGCGCGGGCCGAGGCGCGCGTGCGGGAGAGGTGATGATCCAAACGTTTTGCCCCGATCATTACGCGCTCCGCCACGCGAGCGCTCAGGACTATCGGGGCTTCTACAAAGAAGAGATGGCTTTTCGCAGAGCCTTACGGTACCCACCCAGCGTTTACGTGATCAATGTGATCTTGGAGGGAGCGGTGATGTCCACGGCCACGCGTCAAGCTCGCCGCGTGGCGCAAGAGCTCAATCGCGCGAATCTACCGGAAGTCGAGGTTCTCGGACCCGCCTTCGCCGCGCGGTCCAAAGTCGCCGGGCGCTACCGATGTCAGATTCTACTGAAGGTCGCGCGCCCCCAGCATCGGGAGGTACGACGTAGACTTCGCACGCTGACCGAAGATCCAGATCTGGCAAAGGTGATGGTAGTCGACGTGGATCCCGTGACGCTGCACTAATAGCGCCAGGTCTTCACGTCGGCACCGGGTGGTGCGGTCTTCAGCATGTGCTCGGCGATGACCGGCATGTAGCGTTGGTTGATGGTGCGGCCTGAAACTTCCTGCGGAATCGAAGGGTCGCCGCTATAGCAGTGCCCCCGTCCGTCACCGTACTCGATGGTGCCTGCGTAGTAAGGATCGTGCATGCTCTCGAGGAAACTCTCCAGAAGTCGCACCGCCCTTTCTAAGTAGTAGTTGTCCATGTCGCCAATCGTGATATGGATCTTTCCGGAGAGCTTGGGACCTAACTTCTTCCAGTCCCGCTCCAAGATGTGCCGCAGGTCGTAGTGCTCCTTCCAGTACTCCGCGACCTCTCGATCGATGACCCCGGTTCGCTTGTCGTAGATCGGCTCGGGGTATCCATCCGGGCCGACGGGGCTGTAAACGGCCTGCCAGGCATCCCACTGTCCCCCCGACCGGCCGCGCGTCCCGATCACCTCCTCGAAACGGTTGGCATCCTCCATGGTGGCGGTGATATCGCCGTTGGTGTCGCGGCGATCGATGCGGGGCACGCGCTTCCATTCGCCCTCCGACCAATAGGCGTTGCGGTCTTCGTAAATATCGATCTGCTGGTAGGCGCGAAAGTCGACCGGATCGGGACAGAAGCACCAGCTTCCGTTGAAGAAATCAGGATAGAAGATCTGCTGCGCCAATGCGATCCAACCTCCGGTCGAGCCCCCGTAAAGAGCCCGCGCCCAGGGCTCCCCGATGGCGCGAAACTCCTTTTCGACGTACGGGATCAACTCCTGAACGATGGCGTCGCCGTAGGGACCGATGTTGGCCGAGTTCACGCCGTAGGAGTCGTCGTAGTACGGGTTAGCGTGCTGGATGCTCACGATCAGCATGCGAGGGAGCTTCCCGGAGGTCCAGTCGAGGTAGAAACGGTGAGCGTATTCGGCGTTCAACCGTTCGCGCCCGGTGAGCTCCGGTCCCGGCTGGGTTTCGCGGAAGCCGCCGCTTCCGCCGCCGAAGCTCGATTCGAAATGATCCTGCCAATAGAGAACCGGGTATCGGGTTTCGGGATGACTCTCGAATTCGTCCGGGAGGAGCACGATCGCGCCGAGGTACATCGGGCGCCCCCAGAACTCGCTGAGGAGCTTGCTCTGGAGCCGAACGTGCTTGATGAAGCGCGTGTCTTCCGGAGGATCGATCGGCGGAACGATTCTACTCAGCGGGATGTGGACGGTTTCGTTGCGTGACGGATCGATGAACAGCTTCATCGGCTCGCTGTAGAGGTTCCCCGGCGAGCTCTCCCAGAGCTGTCCCTCACCGTCGTCCATCGGGAGCTTCACCACGTGACCGTCCGCGCGGTGAAACGTCTCGTAGACGTTGATGAGCGCTTGAACGTAGTACTCACCGGCGGGAATGTCGGCGAGCGCCTCGCGAGGGTAGCCGAGCGAAGAGGCATCGATAACGGCCGATTCTCCTGGCGCCAGGCTGTCCGCATCCGTTCCGAATATCTGCTGGGTGCCGAGGTGTGTCCCGATTTGAAACCGTGGCTCCGCGTCGTCGTTGGTGGATAGCATGAGAAGCGCGCGCCCATCCACGGGCTCGGAACGAAGCGAGCCTGGAAAGGAGATCTCGAAACGCAGCGCCGGGGCCGGGACGCCTTTCCCGGTTTGAAAGCCGAGGAGAAGCAGGCCGACGGATACGCCACCGAC
>JBOGJF010000823.1:0-4726 GCA_050747785.1 Vicinamibacteria bacterium | reverse complement strand
GCGTAGTAGATGGGCGTGGGCTCTGAGACACGACCAACCTTGCCCCTATACTTCTTCATCTTCTCTTTGCCGTAGTCCCGTTCCGCCAGATAGATGTTGTGGGCGCGACACATGAGGCTCATTCTGTCCGGGTCGTGGGCGCCTCCTCGGCCGAAAGGATCGTCGTGATGGAACTCGAGCCCTCGTTGTTCGGTGCAGCGTCTACCTTCCTCATTCACGAAGCGGCATTGATTGCCGTCTCGCTTCCGCACGGCTCGCCTCACCGGCGCGGGGATGTAGCGCGACTTGGGCGAAGTATCGGTCTGTCCCAGTATTTTACGAGGCCGCCTCGTCTCCGCATAGCGCTTGGATTCGAGCCGCTCCAGCTTCTCGGTGACCGCGACTTCGATGACCCCCGCGAGGTCGACGTGCAGAAACGCCTGCAAACGCTCGAGCTTGTCGCGTAACTCGGAACTGGCTGTAAACTCGACCTTGTACCTCGCCGGCGAGAGCGGCTTCAGGACCGGCCGCTCAATACGTGGCATCGATGGAGCTGGCACAGGAGTGTGTAGAAACGTTACTCCGTCTGGACGGAGTTGGGATTGGGGCATAGGACGCTGAGTTTTCGCGGGGACCATCGGAAGCTTTCGCATGCTTGCCGGAACATCGGGCTTGGGCGAAAGCTCGGCGAGAAACTCCTCGATCTGGCGTTTAGACTTGTGGCAAGCCCGGGCGAGAAGCGTGTCCCGGTTCTCTTCCGTGAGGTGCGGCGCGAGCAAACCGATGGCGGTCAAGTGAAGTCGTCCATCCGACAGCATTTCCAGGAGCATCGGGTGCTTTCGCGACGCCCGCGCCACCGTGATACGCAGGTAGGCCTCCCCCTCCGAGAGATGCAGAACTTGAGTGCAGTAGGCGAACATCGACGAGGCCTCGCGCGCGTAAAGCCTGCGTTCATCCACTTCCCCGATGTGAGCCACCAAGTCGGACTCGACGCGCCGCGATTGCGAAAGTAACTCGGATAGCCGGCGGAGTAATTCGTCATCCGAAATCGATTGGAAATCGTGAGCGTGTGACATAGTTCATATATAACATGCCCCTTTTTTCCCTCTTGGCAGCGCTTCTTAGCGACGATCACAGATTGAGATGACTTTCGAGATCCCCCGAACCCTTCAAGCTCGTGTAATCCAATCCGGCGGATTTTGGGACGCATTCTATGCTGCGTCCGCGAATTTGCTCGGAACGCGTGCGGAAGCTTGTCAAGAAAAAAATGACTTTTCGAGATACTTTTTTCGCGGACCAGCGGTCCGATCGTTCCCGGCTCGCCCCAGAACACAGACATCACCTCGATGCAATGTCGCCCGGCCCCACCGATTCATCGTCAAAACCCTCGAAAGCCTCACGCACGACGGCCTCGAGCATCGCGACCTCGGCGTCGGTGAGTTTCTTGAATTCATCCGTTCGCCGCCTGCTGGGTAATTTCCCCTTGTTCTGCCGTGTAAACATCAGAAGATTTTCGGCCAGTCTGTCGGGCATTTCGACGGTCTCCATGATGCGCCGGACGGCTTCATCGTGACGGCGCAGGTAGTCGATTTCACGAGGCAAATCGTGCTCAACCGTCCGCGTGACGCAGGCATAGAGGAACTCCGCCGCCTCCGTGCCGTCAAAGTACCGATACAGATCGGCGGTGTCGTTCAGGACCTCCACGTTTCGTTCCGGCGTCGCCCGCCACTCGATGAAACTCATCAACGGCGCCGAATGCTCTTGCAGCCTCTTTCGGTAGTCATCGATCCGGTCAAGCATCACAGACGACACCGGAAAGACCATGCCCGGCGGCGCGAATTTCCGGTCGGCGAGAACGTGATGAATCAGACAGCGATGTACCCGCCCGTTCCCGTCCTGAAAGGGGTGGATATAGACGAATCCGAAGGCCGACGCCGCTGCTTGCACAACAGGGTCAACCCCGTCGTCGCTCATTCGATCGTTAGCTTCCAGCATCGCAGCCATCAAGTCCTGCAAGTCAGAAGGCCTTGCGCCAATGAACTGTGGCAACGGGTCACCGTTTTGATCGCGCTCGCCCAGAAAAACGCCGTCGGGCCGCAGTCCCACGTGCACAAACCGCTGGTCCTCTATCAGCACGCCCTGAAGCCGAACGATCTCATCAAGGGTCAGCTTGTTTTTTCCGGCCTGCAGCACTGCCCGGCCCCAGCGCTCTAGCCTGTTGCGTGGAGGCCTCTCCCCCTCTATTTCAAAACTCGCCCAGCTGTCGGTCAGAAGCAGGAAACTTGCGGCACGGGCAAGGAGATGAGCGCCTGTGCGCCCCACGGTTTCGGCTGCCTTCTCTGCAAGTCCGCGCCCCACGGAATCTGTCAGCGATCTCGTCCGGCGTATGGTGGGACAGAACTTTCCCGTCCCCAGAAGGTTGTCGCGCACGCGATGCCGCCGCGAGAGACGCGGCTTGCCGGTGAAATACACTTTCGGGTCAAGCACATCCACGGCCGGCACTCCCGGATCGTCGTCCACATCCAGCGTGCGTCCCGTCAATTGTTCATACAGAAACCAAGCGCGCCGCGCCGGAATTCCGGTCGGCGTCGCACGAACAAACGCCTCCATATCCTTCCGATCGACCGCATCGAATATCCGCTTCAACAGAAGCAGATCGAGATTCTCGTGGCGAAGAGCAAAGGTCAGGTGGTCCGCGAAAGTCTCTCCGGGCCAATACCTTCTGTCGAAAATGCGCCAAGCCTTCTCCTCGCGGATGCTGCCACTTACGTGCTTTGCGGACACACACGCCGGCCTGCGCACCGGCCCCTTCACGCTGAGGGCCTGCGTCACCGCCGCCCAGCCTGCCAGCCTGCTATCCTGCGGAACGGTCTCCCCCTGAAAGACTTTCAAACCTACTTCAAAGCGCATCGTCGAAATCTACCATCCCGCGTCGAAAAAAGACCATTTGAGTGCCATAACGTCGAAAACAACATACAATGTCCAGCCGTCGAAAATCAACTACTCCTTATCGAAAAACGCCACAATGTGCACTATATCGTCGAAAAGGGTACATCTACGACCCTCGTCCCGACTTCCAGGCTCCGCCAACCCAGCAGCCCTCCATGGCCGCGGCTTCGATGAGCGCCGCAAGGGTCGACGTGTACGGTGAGTGGGTAGAAAGGTTACTCGTCCGGACGAGTTACTTGTTCTCGTCCTGGTATAGACCGGCGTAGGTCTTCTCGGCAGGCTCATCGAGACCGAAAAAGATGAGCTGGATGATGCGGGCATCCTTACGCAGGCGAAGACCGGCGGGATTCTCGACAACCAGCAGCGACCCGCTCCGACCCGAGTAGCCCGAGTCCCAGAGTGCCGTCTTCACGCTGGCACCGCTTCTCAAGAGACTGGAGCGGGTGCGGGCGAAGGCAAAGGCATCGTGAGGAATGTTCACGATCTCGTTGTACACGACCCAGTACGGCCCCGGTTTGAGCATCCACCAACCGTTATCATCGGGAGCGAGGGGCTCCGTTTCGGGGGTCCGGCGCTCGGAGTTATCGAAGTCGATGGCGCCCGCCTCATCCCTGAAGACCGAGACTTCGCGGAGCGTGAAGTCCACGCCGTCCATCTGGATCTGGGTCTCGGGGTCGCGCAGGTGCTCGATGAGCGGCGGGGACGCCTCGAGCCGCCGAGCCAACTCTCTCCCAGTAATTAGTTTCACGGGCGGCTAGATCCGGGGCAGCGTGATGTTCTGCTGGTCCTGGTACTTCCCCTTCTTATCCTTATAAGACCGCTCGCAGACTTGGTCGCTCTCGAAGAACAAAACCTGCGCGATGCCCTCGTTGGCGTAGATCCGGCAAGGCAAGGGCGTCGTGTTCGATATCTCGAGCGTCGCGTTGCCCTCCCACTCTGCGTCGAAGCCGGTTACATTAATGATGATGCCGCAACGGGCATAGGTGGACTTGCCGATCGTGAGACCGTAGACGTTCCGCGGCATGCGGAAGTTTTCCACCGTGCGAGAGAGCGCGAAGGAGTTGGGCGGGATGATGCAGACATCTCCCTTGTAGTCGACGAAGCTTCGCGGATCGAAATTCTTGGGATCGACGATCGCGGTGTTGACGTTGGTGAAGATCTTGAACTCGTCGGCCACGCGGATGTCATAACCATAGGCGGAGAGACCATAAGAGATGACTCCCTCGCGGACCTGGTGGTCGACGAACGGGTCGATCATCCCGTGCTCGAGCGCCATCTTCTTGATCCAGTGATCGGGTTTAATGGACATCGGAGAATGATACCTCGAAGGCCTCAACGTGCCGGGCGAGAGCCGGACGTAGAGACGAATCCCCCGAACTTCACCATGCGCCTGTCGCTCGAAGCCACCGCGTATCGCCAGGGTCCGGGCTCGCTCGGCACGAAGCGAACCTTCCAAATTCCGGGCCGGTCGTAGGCGCCCGCAGCAGTAAACGTCTCGCCCGAAGGTGATGTGAAAACCGCGCGCACCCAGGCCGCGTCGGGAAGAGCGTCCGAGGCGAGCGTAATCTCCGCCGCCTGGCCCGCCGGAACCCCTGACGCCGCGTTCAAGACGGGCGGAGTCGATGCGCGAGGCCCGGCGACTCCAGAGCTATTCACGGCGGCAATCTGATAGACATACGTCTCACCGGGCGTCGCGCTCCGGTCGGTATATCTGCTCGCGGCACCGGGCAGAATCGTCAGAAGCTCGGCTTTGCCGCTCGAAGTCTCACGGTAGATTCGGTACTCGAGGATGGCGCTT
>JBOGJF010000822.1:0-5309 GCA_050747785.1 Vicinamibacteria bacterium | reverse complement strand
CCAACGTAGGCCCAACTTCCGTTCGCGTCATTCGACCTCACGTGGACTTCGAGCGATTCGCGACCCTGCAAGTCGTGGTATCCCACCACGCGCATGTTGTCGCCTTCCCCTCCGGGGGCGGTCCCCTGGGAGAATGTCGTGGCCTGGAACGACACGGTGAATCCCAACGCGAGCACCGCCACGAGAGCGGGCCACCCAATAGATTTACTCGGTTGTTTCATATCGACTGCCTCCTTTCCTACGCAAGTCCGATTGACTTCCGCTGAGCCGAGGCCTCGAGAGTCCATCTCCAGAGCAAGCGGAGTGGTGGGGAGCGTCATGGAGTGCCATAAGTCTTGTAGGAGAAAGTAGATAACTAGATGGGCTGCCACGGACCCCCTGGCCGAGCGGTAGCATACCACAGCCGGCAAGTGCTGGAGCACTGTATACCTAGGATGGGTGTGATTCTAGACGGCGGCCTCGGCTTCACGGGCTCTTTCTCTCCGCTCGGAGCGCCGGGTGAGATTGCCCGAGCGCGCCCTCGCCCGCGGCGGCTGGGGGCGGCGGGAGGCCACCGCCATGTTCCACCGGCTTCCTTTGCTGGGTGATGTAGTAGACCACCGGCACGGTGACGCGAGAGAGAAAGAGGGAGGCGACTTCCCCCGCCATCAGCGAGATGGCCAAGCCCTGAAAAATCGGATCGAACAGGATGACCGACGCCCCCACCACCACGGCCGCAGCGGTCAGCATCATCGGTCTGAATCGGACCGCTCCCGCATCCACGACCGCCTCCGCCAGGGGCACGCCTTGCCGCAAGCGCAGCTCGATGAAATCCACGAGGATGATGGAGTTTCTGACCACGATGCCCGCGCCGGCGATGAAGCCAATCATGGAAGTGGCAGTGAAAAAAGCCCCCAGCAAACCATGTGCGGGAAGAATCCCGACCAGCGAAAACGGAATCGCCGACATGATGACCAGAGGCACCAGAAAAGATTGGAACCAGGCAACCACGAACACATAGATCAGAAGAAGCACCGCGGCGAAGGCCAACCCGAGATCGCGAAAGACCTCGTAGGTAATGTGCCATTCTCCGTCCCACTTGAGGGAATAGTGATTGTCGAAGAAGGGCTGAGTCGCCGTGTACTGATGCAGGGAGTAGCCTTCCGGCAAGACCATGTCATCGATCTGGGAGCTCAAGCGCAGGATCGCATAGACGGGGCTCTCGATCTCTCCCGCCACATCGGCCGTCACGTAGACGACGGGCATGAGGTTCTTGTGGTAAATGCTCTTGTCTTCTGCCACCTGCTCGATCCTCGTCAACTCTCCCACGCTCACCATTTCCCCGCTGTCGGTAGCGACACGGAGGCCTTGCAGGCGAGGCAAGTCGGAGCGGGAGGGCCGGTCGAGACGCAACACGATGGGAACGTCTTCTTTCTCTCCGTCCTGGTGGAGCAAGCCGGCCACTTCCCCCGCAGTCGCGATCTGGAGCGTCCGCGCCAGGGCATCCAGCCGAACACCGCTCAAGGCAGCCTTTTCTCGATCGACCAGCAGCCGGTATTTCCCTTGATCGTCTTCCACATACCAATCCACGTCGACCACGCCGGGAAGCTCGTCGAACTTGTCTCTCACGGAACGGGCGATTTGAATCTGGCGCTGGTAGTCGGGCCCGTAGATCTCGGCCACCAGAGTCTGCAGAACCGGCGGACCGGGCGGAACCTCGGCCACTTTGATGCGGGCACCGAATCGTTCCGCTACTGGCGCGAGCGCGGTCCGGAGCCGTTTCGCGATGTCGTGGCTCTGCAGAGATCGCTCTCCCTTCTCCACCAAATTGACTTGGATGTCCGCGACCTGAGGGCCACGACGGAGGAAGTAATGGCGGACCAAGCCGTTGAAGGTATAGGGACCGGCCGTTCCGACGTAGATTTGATAATGGATCACATAGGGATCGGTACGGACGACGGCGGCTAGCTCACGAGTCACCCGCGCCGTCTGCTCGAGCGTCGTTCCCTCCGGCATGTCCACGATGACCTGAAGCTCGCTCTTGTTGTCGAACGGAAGCATTTTGACGCGAACCCAGCCCACTGCCACCAGGGCCATCGATGCCAGCAAAAGCAATACGACGCCGATCAGGAATCGCCGCCGGTACCGTTCCGATTGAATGAGAAGCCCCATGAGCCGGCGGTAAAGCCGGGTGGATCGGGACTCGACCTCCACGCCCTCGTCACGTTCACATTTGAGGAGTCGGACCGTCGCCCACGGCGTGACCACGAAGGCCACGATCAGCGAGAACAACATGGCCGCCGATGAACCGATCGGGATGGGTCTCATGTACGGTCCCATCAATCCGCTCACGAAGGCCATCGGCAAGATGGCGGCGATGACCGTGAGCGTGGCCAGAATGGGTTGGGTTTCCCACTTCGTTCACGGCCCTGACCGCGATCTCCGCCGTGCCCAGCCCTCGATTCTCCGGAAGCCGGCAGTGCCGTGCGATGTTCTCCACCACCACGATCGCGTCGTCGACCAGGATGCCGATCGAGAAAATAAGCGCGAACAAAGTAATGCGGTTCAGCGTGAACCCGTAGAAGTAGAAGACGGCTAGGGTCAAGGCGAGAGTGGCGGGAATGGCGAGCAGAACGATGAGAGATTCGCGGCGCCCCAGGGTGAGCCAGACGAGAAGCGACACCCCCACCACCGCGATCATCATGTGAAACAGGAGCTCGTTGCTTTTTTCCTTGGCCGTCTCGCCGTAGTTCCGCGTCACGGTAAGCTCGACGTCGGCGGGGAGGAGCGTCCCCGTCAGCCCCTCCAGCTGGGCCAACACCGCTTGGGTCACGTCGACGGCGTTGGTGCCCTTTCGTTTGGCGACCGCCAGGCTCACCGCCGGCCAGTCCGATGGTGCGGCCGACGAGCCATCCCTCGCTTCCCGCTCGGCTTCTGCTCCCGTCCCGAAGAAGACGTAGTCAGACGGCTCCTCCCCGCCGTCCAGCACCTCCGCGACGTCGCCCAGGAAAACGGGACGCCCTTGCGAAGTCGCTACCACGACTCTTTCAACGTCTTCTCGACTCCTCAGCCAGCCACCGGTCTCGATCAAGAACTGCTGGTTCCCGTCGGCGAAGGAACCAGACGGCAAGAGACGGTTCGCCGCCTGCAGCCCCTCGAGAACTCCCAGCGGAGAAAGCTGGCGGGCGGCGAGCGCGGTGGGCTCGAGGAGCACCCGGACCTGACGGGGCTGTCCTCCGATGATCGTCACCTCGCTCACGTCAGGGACCCGCTGGATGACGTCTCGGAGCTCGCTCGCTACCCGCCGCAGGACATAGTGGTCGTAGCGCCGGCTCCAGAGCGTAACGGCCAGAACCGGCACGTCGTCGATGGAACGGGGCTGGATGAGCGGCAGGGACGCTCCGGGAGGTATCAGATCGAAATGCGCCCTCAGCTCGTTGTTGAGGCGGACCGCCGCCTCGGCCTCGTTCTCACCGACGTAGAAACGGACGATCACGAGGCTCCTTCCGGGACTCGACGTAGAGTAGACGTACTCTACCCCCGGGATCCCGAGGAGCAATCTCTCCATGGGGCCCGTCACTCGCTGTTCCACTTCTCGCGCCGATGCCCCCGGCATCTCGACGAACACGTCGAACATCGGGACGATGATCTGCGGCTCCTCCTCGCGCGGGAGCTGCCACAGAGTGAACAGGCCGAGAAGGATGGCGCTGCCGAGAAAGAGCGGGGTCAGCTTGGAGTCGATGAAGGCTTGGGCCACCCGCCCGGCAATGCCCAGCATTCCGTCATTCATTGGCCGCGGTCACTCTCATGCCCTCTTGCAAAGTGGAGTCCGGCTGAACGACGATCCTTTCTCCATCGCTCAGGCCGGAGAGAACCTCGATAAGGTCGCCGCGGCGTGACCCGACCGTTACTAGACGCAGTTGCGCGCGGCCCTCTTCGATCACCCAGACCATGTCCAGCTCGCCGCGGCGGAAGAGGGCCGCGGCGGAAATCTGCATCCTTTCGGTCTCTCCGACTTCGAACTCCGCCCTCACGAACATTCCCGGTGCCAGCGGCAAGCCCTCGGCTTCTTCAGGGAGATCGACCTTGACGAGGAAGGCTCGCGAGCTCGGATCGACGGCGGGAACGACCTCGCCCACCCGACCGCGAACCGGACCCGCTCGTCCCTGAAGCTGGAGATCCGCGAAGCTCCCGACCGCGATGCTTCCAACCTCCGACTGATCGACCGAGACCTCAGCCCGCAGAGGACCTCTCTGCTCGATGACCAGTAAACGTCCTCCGGGAGAAGCCAGATTCCCCGGGTCGACGTGTCGCTCGATGACCCGCCCTGGGAAGGGCGATACGATCTGCGTGTAGCGCCACATCGCTTCCGCCACCGCCACGTCCGCCTCGGCTCGCTCGAGCGCCGAGTGAGCCCGTACCCGACCGGCCTCCGCGCTTTTCTTACCCGCGAGAGCAGCCGTGTACCGTTCCTCGACTTCGTCGAACTCCTGCCGTGAGACGGCTCGCTTTTCGTTCAGCTCTTGGAAGCGCTCATAGGTCGTAGTGCCCAACCGGGCCGTTGCTTCCGCGGCTTCGAGGCCGCTCTCCGCTTCCACTGCCGCCTGACGAGACTCTTCCAGCGCCGCCCGGGCGCCTCGCAAACGAGCCTCCAACTCGTCGGCCTCCAGCACAATCAACAACTGCCCCTGCTCCACCCGATCGCCGGACCGCACTTTCACCTCTCGAACGAACCCGGCCACTTTGCTGGTCAAGACGGCGGTCTCTCGCGCCTGCAGGGTTCCGGCGGCTTGGTATAGGCGACTCACGGGAGCCTTCCGCGCTTCGTAGATCTGGACGCTCAATCCCGCAGCGCCCTCATCGGAAGGCGAGGGAGCATCCCCGCAACCAAACGCCGCGCCCCAAGTCACGCCCGATAGAAGGAGCGTCGAGACGAAACGGTAGCTGGGCATCCTCACGGCGAAACCGCCTTCGAGCTTCGGTCGAGCGTCCCCGTCGCCAACTCCAAACGTGCGTCAGCCAGCCTCTGTTCGTAAAGTGCGGTGAGATGACGCACCTCGGACTCGAGGGACGCGGCCTGACTCCGTAGCAGCTCGGTCACGTTCGTTAGACCGGCTTCGTAGCGGGTTTGCGTGATGCGATGACTCTCGCGTGCTTGCTCGGCGGCTCCCTCCGTGACCCGAACTCGCTCGAAGCTCGCCCCCCGGTCGAGGTAGGCCCGGCGAAGCTCCAGGAGGAGCTGGTCCTCCACCTGCTCTCTTTCCGCTTCCTTGCGACGGAGGTTGGCGGAAGCCATGTCCAAACGGGCCTTCTTGCCCAACCCATCGAAC
>JBOGJF010000821.1:0-2680 GCA_050747785.1 Vicinamibacteria bacterium | reverse complement strand
GATCCTGTTCGGCCGACTGCTCCGTGGGCTCGGTCTGGACGTCAACCCGGGACGGATGATCGATCTCGTGCATGCTCTCGAGCACATCGACATCGGCCAGCGTGAAGAATTCTTTTATGCGGCGCGTAGTCTCTTGGTCCACCGGTACGAGGACCTTCCGCTCTTCGATCAGGCCTTCGAGATGTTCTGGCAGAAGCCCATCGCTGAATGGGGGACGGTGGAATGGAATCTCGGCGTGCCGCGCACCCGGCGCCGGCCGTTGGTGGCAGTGCCGGCGCTTAGCGGAGCGGACGAGCGTGCAAACAAGAAAGCGCCCGAGGACGCGCCACCTCTTCTCGAGGTGACGCGCACCTACGCCGCCCAGGAAATTCTGCGGCGGCGCGACTTCGCGGACCTGACCGCGGAGGAACTGGAGAGAATCAAGCACCTCATGTCACGACTCGTGTGGCAGGTGGGTGAGCGGCGTACACGGCGGCAGCGGCGGGGGCGGGGACATCGGCTCGACCTGCGACGGACGCTTCGGCGGAGTCTCAAGTGGAGTGGAGAAGTCCTCGAATGGGCCCACCGTGAGCCTCGTTTCAAGCCCCGCCCGCTCGTCGTCCTGGCGGACGTCAGCGGGTCGATGGAACGCTATACGCGACTCCTCTTGCACTTCATCTACAGCCTCACCCGGGGGCTCGAGCAACGAGTAGAGGTCTTCCTGTTCGGGACGCGCTTGACGTGCGTGAGTCGAGAAATGCGCGACCGCGATGCAGAGCGGGCCTTGCGCGAGGTGTCCCGGTCCGTTCTCGACTGGTCGGGGGGAACCCGGATCGGGGAGGCGGTCAAGGATTTCAACTTCCATTGGGCGAGAAGGGTCCTCCGGGGTGGCGCCGTGGTGCTCCTCATCAGCGATGGCTGGGATCGAGGCGATTCCGATCTGCTCCGGCGGGAAATGGCTCGGCTCAGCCGCAGCTGCTACCGGTTGATTTGGCTCAATCCTCTGCTCGGCGCTCCCACCTACGAGCCGCTCACGCGCGGCATGCAGACCGCGCTCCCCTATATCGACGACTTCCTTCCCGTCCACAACCTCGCGAGCCTGGAAGATCTGGCCCGCCAGCTTGCGCGGATCGATCGTAGTCCAGCGCCCACCAGCCCTTGGCTCCGAAGCCGGGCCGGCTAGGCTAGGAGGTCGGATGCTCGACGTGCTCCAAGACATCGAGCGTTGGAGACAAGAAGGCCGGCCCATCGCGCTCGCGACCGTGGTTCAGACGTGGGGCTCCGCCCCGCGCAGTGTGGGCGCGAAGATGGCCATGACCGCCGACCCGCAAATGGCCGGATCGGTGAGCGGGGGCTGCGTCGAAGCGGCGGTGGTCGAGGCGGGTATGGAGGTCCTCGAGACCGGCAAGCCCCGGCTCCTACACTTCGGCGTGAGCGACGAGACCGCCTGGCGGGTCGGCTTGGCCTGCGGGGGGAAGATCGAGGTCTTCGTCAAGACTCTGGAGTCCGAGTCGTACCGGGCAATCAAGAAGCGGTTGGATGAGGGTCGATCCATCGCCTCGGTGACCGTGATCGAGGGACCGGGCGCGGGCCGCGAGCTCGTTGTCGAAGAAGGCGGCGCCGTGGTCGGCCGGCTACCCGCCGGCCTCGAGGAAGAAGTGATTTCCGTAGCTCGCGGGGCTCTTGCGGCGGGGCTCTCGCGCCGATCCCGAACGCAAGAAACCGAGCTATTCATCGACGTCATCGCGCCACCGCCCACCTTGATTGTCGTGGGAGGGGTTCACATTGCGATCGCGTTGACCGCGCTGGCCAAGACCCTCGGCTACCGAACGGTGATCGTGGATCCCCGCGGTGTCTTCGGCAGCAAAGAGAGATTCCCGCTCGCCGACCGGTTGATGCGCGAGTGGCCGGCCGAAGCGCTGCAGGAGATCGGTCTGAACCGCTCGACCGCGGTGGCGGCGCTCACGCATGATCCCAAGCTGGACGATCCCGCATTGCGAAGCGCACTCCAAAGCACGGCCTTCTACGTGGGTGCCCTCGGTAGCCGAAAGACGCAGGAGCAGCGACGGAAGCGACTTCTGGAGGCAGGATTATCCGAAGAGCAGCTGGCCCGACTCTGCGCGCCCATCGGCCTCGACATCGGCTCGCGGACGCCCGAGGAGATCGCCTTGTCCATCATGGCGCAGATCGTCGCCGCCAGAAACGGCAAGGTTGCCCGCTGATGATCCCCCCGGTGCCGGAGTAAAAAGCGTTATCGATCTACCGTCACGGCTCCGTGTAGTTCCCTCGCCCCGAGGTGAAGATCCTGAATCCCTGCTGCTTGCATCTATGGCTTCGTCACGTTGAGGAGCTCCACTTCGAAGTCCAGCGTCGCGTCGGGCGGAATCACGCCTCCGGCGCCGCGGGAGCCATAGCCCAGCTCGGGAGGGATGATCAACTCTCTCTTACCGCCTACTTTCATCCCGGCGACGCCTTCATCCCAGCCCCGAATGACCCTTCCCGCACCGAGGTCGAACTTGAACGGCTGACCTCTGTCGAGGGAGCTGTCGAACTTCGCTCCACGTTTCCCGTTCTCGTAGAGCCAGCCCGTGTAGTGAACCTCCACGGCGTCACCCTTCACGGCCTCTTCTCCGTTCCCGACCAGGTGGTCAATGTATTTCAGGCCGGACTCCGTAGTGATAGTCTCTTTCGACTCCTGTAC
>JBOGJF010000820.1:0-7239 GCA_050747785.1 Vicinamibacteria bacterium | reverse complement strand
GGGTGTCTCCGGCGCCAGCGGCGTTCTCGCGGTGCTGGGCGTCGCGACGGTTGTTTGCGTTTCGTCCGCGGTCGCGGGAGAGCTGCTCCAGGATTTCAAGGTGGGCTGGATCCTGGGTGGTACACCGCGAACCATCCAGATCGTCGAGCTGATCGCGGTCGTCTGCGCCAGCCTGGTCATGTACTTCCCCCTTCTGGTGCTCCACCAGGGCAACATCAACGCGGGCGGCACGGGCTTCGGCGATCCGAGGCTTCCCGCGCCTCAGGCCGGTCTCATGGCCTCTCTCGCTCAGGGGATTGTGGGGGGCGACATGGCCTGGCCGCTGGTGGGCGTGGGTGTTCTCATGGGCATCGCCATGATCATGGCGCAGGTGCGAAGCCCGATGCTTCTGGCAGTTGGGATGTACCTTCCTATCGCCACCACCTTCGCCATATTCGTCGGCGGATTGCTGCGGTGGCTCACGGACTCGATCCGTGACTCCCGGAGACTGAACGATGCCCAGAAGGCGCGGGTGGTGAACGTCGGAGTGCTTTCTGCTTCCGGGCTGATTGCCGGAGAGGCGCTAGTCGGCCTGGTCATTGCCACCTTCAGTTTCTTCGAGTGGCCGCTGCCCCAGATCTTCGAGCACCCGTCCTATCTCGTGGGGCTCGTGGTGATGGCGCTCATTGCGGCCACGCTGATCGTCGTGCCGATCATGAATGCCGGCCGGCCCGACGAGCCCGCGCCGCCTCAGGCGATCATGTAGGAGGGCTTCCGTCAGGCTGGTGGCGCGCGAGGGGCGACGGGTTGACCCGTCGCGGCGCCGGGTGAAGAGTCGATGCGGCTCTGAGGCTCGCGTGCCAACCAGGGCGCTCGTGCCCCAGCCACTCTCTTGTAGATCAGTCTCCGGCGAAAGCGCTCGTGACGAAGGGCGCCTCGCGAACCTGCGCTTTCTTGCGCCCGCTGAGGACCAGATACCACTCTCGGGTCGAGGCCAGCAGGACGAGCACCACGACCGACATGAACAAGAGCGCCACGTAGGCGTCGAGCCGATCGTTGAACATAAGCCGAGCCGCCGCCGGATCGGTCGAGGCGGCCAGAGACTGCGCGTGGGCGAAAAACCCGAGCTTCGGATCGGGGGAGAAGACCTTTTGGTAGCCCGCGGTCATGGTGACGAAGACGAGCCAGGAGAGCGGTAGCAGAGTCACCCAGGCGTAACGGGCCTTTCCCATCTTGATAATGATGGTGGTGCCGACCGAGAGCGCGACGGCTGCGAGAAGTTGGTTGGCGATCCCGAATAGGGGCCAGAGCGAATTGATACCGCCCAGGGGGTCCACGACTCCCTGGTACAGGAAATAACCCCACGCCGCTACGATGAGCGCGCTAGTGAGAAAGACTCCTGGGTACCAGGAGGTCTCCCCGAGCTTGGGCCAGACGTGCCCCAGCACGTCCTGGAGCATGAAGCGGCCCACGCGCGTTCCCGCGTCGACGGTGGTCAGTATGAAGAGCGCCTCGAACATGATGGCGAAGTGGTACCAGAGGGCGGTGAACGTTCCGCCGCCGAGAACGCTCGTCGCCGACGAGAAGATGTGAGCCATCCCGACGGCGAGGGAGGGCGCTCCGCCGGTGCGCGCCACCAGCGTGGTCTCACCCATCTCGCGAGCGAGGTTGTCCATGACTTCGGGAGTTACCACGAAGCCCGCCTGGTTGAGAGTCTCTGAGGCCTGTGCGAACGCGGCGGGAGTCGTGTTCATCGCGAAATAGACTCCCGGCTGGAGCATGCAGGCGGCGATCATCGCCATGACCGCCACGAAGGACTCGGCGAGCATCGAGCCGTAGCCCACCAGACGAGCATCGCTCTCGCGGGCGATCATCTTCGGAGTCGTGCCGGAGGCGATGAGGGAATGGAAGCCCGAGACCGCGCCGCAGGCAATCGTGATGAACGCGAACGGGAAGATCGATCCGGCGAAAACCGGTCCGTTACCGCTCTCGGCGAAAGGAGTGACGGCCGGCATCAGCAGGGCGGGACGTAGCGCGACGATCGCTACCCCCATGACCAGGATGGTCGTGATCTTGAGAAAGGTCGAGAGGTAGTCCCGGGGCAGGAGGAGGATCCAGACCGGCAGCACCGAGGCACAGAAACCGTAACCGATCATCATCCAGGTCAGGGCGGTGCCGCTGTAAGTGAAGAGCGGCGCCCAGGTAGGGGAGGCCGATACCTGGCCCCCCGCCACCAGAGCGCCAAGGAGGAGCACCGCGCCCATAGCCGACGCCTCGCCGATTTTGCCGGGTCGCCACACTTTCATCCACCACCCCATTAGGACGGCGATGGGCATGGTGCAGGCGATGGTGAAGAAGCCCCAGGGCGAGGCGCGCAGCGCGTTCACGACCACCAGGGCTAAAACCGCGAGCAGGATGATCATGATCATCAGCACCGCGAGCATTCCCGTCACTCCCGCGACGCGGTTGATCTCCTCCTTGGCCATCTGTCCGAGCGACTTCCCGTCCCGGCGCATCGAGCAGCAAAGGATGGTGAAATCCTGCACCGCGCCGCCGAGCACGACACCGATCACGATCCAGATGGTTCCCGGGAGGTAGCCGAACTGGGCGGCAAGAGTCGGTCCGACCAGCGGGCCCGCCCCGGCGATGGCCGCGAAGTGGTGGCCGAACAGGACCCATCGGTTCGTCGGCACGAAGTCGCGGGCGTTCGAGAGCCGCTCGGCGGGTGTGGCGCGACGGTTGTCGAGCTCGAAGATTCGGCGCGCGATGAAGAGAGAGTAGAAGCGGTAGCCTATGACGTAGGTGCAGACGGCCGCGGTCAGGAGCCAGACAGAGTTGATGGTCTCTCCGCGGGAAAGCGCAATCGTGGCGAAAGCGAAGGCGCCCAGGAGCGCGACGGTGCCCCAGACAATGGCGGACAAGAGACGTCGGGGCATAAGAGCCAATATCATCATTCAAGCAGGGGCCATCGTCAAGACCAATCTGCGCGCTTCCGAGAACTGGGGCCCCTTGCTTTTGTTCCCTCGCCGGATCTATATTCTCTCGTTTATGCCAAGACAGTTTGTCGACTGCGCGTGCGGTGCTCGTTCCTGTTCGATCACGCGGGCGGGTCCGCGTATCTAGACCCCGTTTACAGCTCCATGCGGAGTGCTCTGTGCTCCGGAATTCAAGGTCGAGCGTCGGCACAATGCCGGCGACGGAAGCGAATACGGCTCTGCTAATAAGAATGCGGAAGCAGATTCGGCTCCGCAGAAGCCGAGGGATTGATTCTCATGGGTGAAGCGACACTTACTCTTCCATCATTTGGGCCCGCCGACTGGGCGGTCCTCTGGATCGTATTCATCTCCGGCTGGGCGGCACTCGCGTACGGAGCGTACCTGGTTCGTCACGTGCTGAAGCAAGACCCCGGACCCGCGGCCATGGTCCACGTTGCTCGAGCCATCGAGCAGGGCTCGATGGTCTACCTGGGTCGCCAAGTGCGGACCATGCTTCCTTTCGTCGTCGTCATGGCCATCGCGCTTTATCTGGTCTACCGTCAGATCTACGCCGACGCCGAGAGTGCTCTGACCTACATCCCCATCGGGGTGGCGCTCGCCTTCTTGATGGGGGTAACGGCTTCCTATGGTGCGGGCTACGTGGGCATGTGGCTTGCCGTGAAGGGCAACGTGCGGAGCGCCAACGCAGCTCTCACGAGCTTCAAGAAATCCATGGAGCTGGCGTTCCAGGCGGGGGCGGTCTCCGGAATGTTTACCGTGGCCTTCGGTCTCCTGGGCGCGACCGTGATCTTTCTCGTCTTTCGCGAGAACGCAACCAAGGTACTGGTCGGATTCGGCTTCGGGGGGAGCCTGGCGGCTCTCTTCCTTCGGGTCGGCGGAGGCATCTACACCAAGGCGGCCGACGTGGGAGGAGATCTGGTGGGAAAGGTGGAAGCCGGCATTCCCGAGGACGATCCGCGAAACCCCGCGACCATCGCCGACAACGTGGGCGACAACGTGGGTGACTGCGCCGGAATGGCGGCCGATGTCTTCGAGTCCTACGAGGTGACTCTGGTGGCGGGGATCATCCTCGCCGCCGCAGTAGCGCTCGACCCGGCGTTCGCCGCGACCTATGGCGAGGCGGCGAGCTCCTACGGCTTGCGATTGATCCTCTTTCCTCTGCTGCTTCGCGCCGTGGGTGTATTCTCCTCGATCCTGGGAGTCCTGGCGGTGCGTGTTCCCGAGGGCACGACCCTCCGGGATCCGATGCGCCCCATCAACATGGGCTACTGGGTTTCGTCCGCAACGAGCGTCGGTGGTTTCTTCCTGGTGAATGCGCTCTATCTCGTCAACCCCTCGACCGGACGCCCCGATTTCCGTTATGCGGTGGCCGCTTCGTTGGGGATCGCGCTCTCCCTCGCGACGTTTTGGCTCACCAATCACTTCACTCATCCGGAGGGACACCCGGTCACCGAGACCGCCGCCTCGACGCGGACCGGCCCTGCTACCGTCATCCTGTCGGGAATGGCGCAAGGGATGGAGTCGACCGTCTGGGCCATCGTGACTATCGGTGCCACGATCATTGCCGCCAGCGCTCTCTTCCCCGAAAGCCTCCTTCTCGGCGCCTATGGTGTGGCTCTCGCGGGCCTGGGTCTTCTCGCCACCACCGGCTTTCTCCTGGCCATGGACACCTATGGCCCCATCACCGACAATGCCCACGGCATCTTCGAAATGGCCCGGGTGAACGACGAGCGGGCGAGCCAGACGCTATCGTGGATGGACGCCATCGGAAACACCACCAAGGCCCTCACCAAAGGCCTCGCCATCGCCACCGCCGTGCTGGCGGCGGTCAGTCTCTTCCGCTCCTTCACCGAGGAGGCGCATCTGCTCGAGACGGGAATCCGGCTGAATATCTCGGAGGTTCTGGTGGGCCTTGCCATTGGGGGGGCGGTTCCGTTTCTCTTTTCCGCGCTCGCCATCAAGGCCGTGAGCCGCGCCGCCTACGGTGTCGTCGAGGAAGTGCGGAGACAGTTCCGCGAAAGGCCCGGCATCCTCACGTTCAGCGAAGAGCCCGACTATGCACGCTGTGTCGACATCGTGACCGCCATGGCCCAGAAGGAGCTTCTCGGTCCCGCTGTCCTCGCTGTGTTCTCACCGCTTCTCGTGGGCTTCGCCCTCGGTGCCGAGGCGCTGGGGGGGTTCCTGGGAGGAGCGATCTTGACCGGCCAGCTACTGGCTGTCTATATGGCCAACACTGGCGCCAACTGGGACAACGCCAAGAAGAAGATCGAAGACGGCTACCTGGGTGGTAAGGGGACCGATGCGCACAAGGCGGCGATCATCGGCGACACGGTGGGTGACCCCTACAAAGACACCGCCGGGCCCGCCCTCAATCCTCTCATCAAGGTAATGAATCTGGTGGCGATCTTGGTGGCGCCGTTCGTCATTCAGGACCTCTCGTTGGGCATCCGCATCGCCCTGGTTGCCGTCGCATTGCTGGCGATTGCCGCTGCGGTGGCGTACTCTAAGCGCGGCTCGATCGCCGAGGCGCAGCTCAGGGCAGGCGATACCGTGAAAGCGGCCGAGACTCGGACTTGATTCTGTGGCCATCGTGCTTGCAACCCATTTCCGGCCCAGGCGACGACACATCGTGCTGCCGATGAGGCCGCGCTACCTCTCTTCCTAGCGCGCAGCTGCGAGGGTTCCGAATGCGTGAGCTCGGAAAACGGCTCCTTCGAACCAAGTCCGTTGAGCACGCTTTGAAGCGGTCGGAGGACGCAGAGCACCGGCTCCGGCGAGCTCTCGGTGCCTTCGACCTCACCATGCTCGGCATCGGCGCCATCGTGGGTGCCGGCATCTTCGCCTTGGTGGGCACCGCCGCGGCGGGTGATGCCAGCCGGCTGGGCGCCGGCCCGGCGCTCGTCCTATCCTTTGTCCTGACCGCGATCGCTTGTGGGTTTTCCGCTCTCTGCTATGCCGAGCTGGCCTCGATTATCCCGGTCGCAGGAAGCGCGTACACCTACAGCTATGCGACCCTGGGGGAGCTCGTGGCGTGGATCATCGGCTGGGACCTCGTCCTCGAGTACATGGTGGGTAACGTCGCGGTTGCGGTCTCCTGGTCGAGCTACTTCCAGAACCTACTGGAAGGAATGGGGCTTCACCTTCCGGTCTGGCTGGGCGTTGACGTTCGCACCGCGCTCCGCACGCCTGAGATCTTGGACGCGGCGCCTCGACTGGCCGGCATTCCCATCGTCATGAATCTCCCGGCAGCATTCATCTGCTTCGCGCTCACCGTGATCCTGGTCATCGGCATTCGGGAGAGCGCGCGGTTCAACTCCGCCATGGTGGCTCTCAAGCTGGCGATACTTCTTTTCTTCGTCGCGGCGGGCGCTCTTTACGTTCGTCCCGAGAACTGGGTGCCTTTTGCCCCGAACGGTTGGGCCGGAATCTCCGCGGGAGCCGCGATCATCTTCTTCGCCTACATTGGGTTCGATGCGGTCTCCACCGCTGCCGAGGAGGCAGTCGATCCGCAGCGCACCGTCCCCATCGGCATCATTGCATCGCTCATCGTCTGCACGATTTTGTACATCGTGACCGCAGCCGTGCTCACCGGCATGGTCCCCTGGAAAGAGCTGGGCGTGCCCGACCCGCTCGCCCTCGCTTTCGATCGCCTAGGCCTCGATTGGGCGGCGCTCCTCGTCTCGGTGGGGGCCGTGGTGGCAACGACGGCGGTCCTCCTCGTCTTCCAAATGGGTCAGCCGCGTATTTTCTTCTCTATGGCGCGAGACGGTCTCCTGCCTCCGTTCATCGCGCGCGTTCACCCCCGATTCCGGACACCTCATGTGGCGACCATCCTCGTGGGGGTCGTGACCGGGGTCGTGGCGGCCTTCGAAGGCCTCGCCGAGGCGGCCGATCTCACCAGTATCGGTACGCTCTTCGCGTTCGTCCTGGTGTGCCTAGGAGTCATCATCCTCAGGCGCCGCGACCCCGAAAGACCGCGTGGGTTTCGGACGCCTTTCGTCCCCTGGGTGCCTCTTGCCGGAGCCTTGTCCTGCCTCTACTTGATGTGGAGCCTGCCCCATGCCGCGAAGTGGCGGTTCGTGGTTTGGCTCGTGGTGGGGCTCGTGTTCTACTTCGCCTACGGCTTTCGTAAGAGCCGTGCCGGTTGATCTCGGCAAGACCTCACAAATCTAAAAGAGAGTCGTCATGAGCGGTGAGAACCCAGGGCCGGGGCTCGCGATCGAGTCGGTCGACGTGCGATCGGCTCGCCGGAGTCGCCTGGGCC
>JBOGJF010000819.1:0-4124 GCA_050747785.1 Vicinamibacteria bacterium | reverse complement strand
ATACAGACCGTAGCTTAGGATTGTCAATCTGAAGGACATTTGCGGCCGTTGAGGGGCTTACCGCTCGGAACCATGGGTGGTTCGCGCTTTCCAGGTCGGACAAACGGATTTGGGAGGGCGGGAAGTCGCGGGTTCTGTCGTCTCTCCATTGTGGCCCCCGTTCCGGGTGACACCGGGACGGGCACGGGAAGGGGATGCAAGGGCTGGGGGAGAGGCTCTCTAGAGCCACCTGGTTCACATTGCGCTTGCGTGATCTAGCTTCCGGTCACTTGGGTTCAACCTCCCGATTGGTGTATATTCGGTGCCGATAATTGATAAATTCGAGTTTGAGTCACCTCTAAATGGTACAGACAGATAGGAAATTCTATCCCGGGCCGCAGACAACCGCGAGCAGAATTCTCGCCCAGGACGTGGTCAGAGTCACGTCCGGGGTTAGGCTGGCGACGGGATGGCCAGACACCGACGGTCGAGTGGAGGCGGAGCGGGGCTGTTTCGCGGGTTTGGAGCACACAGAGAGCGGGTCATGGGGTGGTGGCGCTCAGTGGACGTTGGGCTCGGCCGGCTGGGGAGGAGCTCTTTGTCTCGCAAGTTTGAGGTCAAGGTGATCCAAGATTTTGCGGATGACGGAGGGGTGGGTGATGAAAGCGACAATACGCATTTCGGCCCCGCATCGACAGGTCAAAGGGTCGACCTCGTAGATACGGTAAATGAGCTGGGCCCATCGCTTGCGTAGAACCCGCCTTGGCGGTAGAGCTTCATCGGTCCTCTCCTCTTCTGCAGCCTCGTCGCGACGGAGTTTCTCCGAACGAACGCGACAGGGCGTAGACCCCGTAAAACCGGACGAGATGTTTGTTGGGCTCGGGGATGTGTATGAGCACCCGAGCGAGAAACTCGAGGGGGTCCATCAGCTCGGCATCGTCGGCATCGTGCCCTGCTTTGGGTTCATAGACGATAAGCTTGGATTGGGGATGGTAGCGAAGCCGCGACAGGTTCACCGGTGAGCGGAGCAAGTAACAAGCGAGGCGGTGGAGTCCCTCGGTGTCGCTGGGATAGACGGTGGTGTGATTGTGAACGCTGAAGCCCGAATGGCGCCACGACAAGAGAAGCTCGATGCGCTCTTGGGAAAGGAGGTCCCGGTCTCGAAGAAGACGCAGCACCTTGTGACGGAAGAGGAGCCCGGCCTGGTGAGAATCGACGTAGGGAATGGGATACCATGCGTCGTCGCGGTTCCAGACTCCTCTGGAAACAACGGCATGGATGTGGGGGTTCCACTTCAACGATGACCCGAAGGTCTGAATGACGGCCACCATGCCAGGCCTCATCTCTGGCTCGAGCGACTCGTCGATGGCGGTCGCCATCATCTCGTGGACGGTTTCGTAGGCGAGTCGTGCCAGCTCTCCCACAAGCTCTCGATGATACAGAAAGTAGGGTCGAAGCATTTTGGGCAACGAGAAAACCCATTGGGCGTGAGAAACATCGGCGAGAATCTTATGCCGTAGCAGCTCGGAGAAGATCGCGGCACGCTTCGCCCCACACGACGGGCAAAGCCCGCGGCCTTTGCAGGAGAACGCAACGAGAAACTCGGCGCGACATCGGGGGCAAACGACGCGGGCGAAACCTGATTCGAATACGCCGCAGTCGAGATACTTCGCGACGGTGTTGTCATAAAGCCCCCGCCAGAAACCGTAGCGTCGCTCGAAACGCTCTTCCCACACGGCCTTGACCTTCTCGTAGTGGTTGACAAGGTGCTGGTAGAGCGAAGTGGCGCGAGGATTACGTGGGCGATAGGCGGCGGGGTGGCGGCCCCGTGTCGGCAGGAGGGGAGGGGTTGCCGTGATGGAGCCCATAGCTGGTAAAGACGAGATGGGTCATGGGGGTCTGCCCTCCGGGGCGGACATCTTGGCCACCATCGTGAAAACGATCCAGGCTGGAGTCGGTTGCCGGCTGGCTGCCGTGAACAGTGCGGTACTACGGAAGCGCTGCCTGAGCAAGGATCTCCGGTGGGAGCGATATCGAAGGGCTTCAGGGAGAAGCAACCTACCGAAATCGGCGAGCTCGTCTGGACGAGGGCATCTCGGGAAGCACCTTGACCGGAATCCGTTTCGCACTCGATCAAGGTAACCTGTACGAGGCGACTTAGGAGTCGGCGTTACGAAGGTAAAGACGGTTCGTTGCCGCTATCCCGCATACGCCCAGGTCTTGAAATGATGGCTAGCGACCAGGACGCGCGGCTAGCTCAAAAGACTCCCGCGCGGAAGGCTTCGTTGCCGAGGAAATGTTCTCTGAGATAGGAGACCGTCTCATAGAGCGTGTCACCTGGGTCCCGTGAGCGAAATCCCAGCTCGCGCTCGGCTTTCGACGCGTCGAGGTACCAGAAGTAGCGGCTCATCTCGACGCTGATGCGATCCACGGGAGAAGCCTTGCCCCAATGCCGATAGAGCGAATCCACGGCCCGGGCGCCCCACTCCATGACCGCGCCGGGTGGGTGAAGACGAGGTGCGGGTACTTTCGTGAGGCGTTCCAGCCTCGAGAAGAGCTTCGCGAAATCCCAGTTCGGACCGCCGATCAAGTAGCGATCCCCCGCCACCCCGCGCTCCATGGCCGCGACGAAGGCGGGTGCGACGTCGCGGACGTCCACGAAATTCAGTCCTCCGGGTGGCACGGCCGGTACGTCGCGGGATAGGAACTTGAGGATGTCTTCGGTCGACGACAGGCGTTCGTCTCCCGGGCCGAGCAGAAGGCTCGGGTTCAGGATCACGAGCTCCGGCCCACCGGCACACTCCTGACCCGCGACGGTTTCCTGATAGACCTTGCTCGCGTAGTAGGGCCAGCGGGCGATGATGGGGAGGGGCGTCGGCCAACTCTCGTCCGGAATCGACTGGCCGTCCTCGGTCACGGCGATCGTCCCGCTCGAAGAGGCCACGACCACGCGTTCCACGCCGGCTCGACGGGCCTCCCCGCATAGGAGCCGCGTGCCCTCGACATGGACCTCGTAGAGCTCCCGTTGATCGCTGGGATCGCGGGAGACTCTTCCGGCCAGATGGTAGATCCGCTGCGCGCCCGCCACCGCGCGCTCCACGCCACCGGGCGACGTGATCGAACCTTCAATGACCTCGACGCCTCTCGCCGAAAGCTCCGGCTGCGAAGACGTGCTGAGAACGCGAAGCTCGTCCTTCCCCCGGTCCACCAGAAGCTCGAGGAGATGGCTTCCGAGGAAGCCTGTCGCGCCGGTGATGAGCGTCTTGGGCATGACGACGCCTCGGCCGTTACTGAGCTTTCTTGCCGTGCTCGCTGGCCACGGGCACCGCGGCGCGCAGAGGGCGTTCCGAGCGGAATTGACGCTGGATCGCCGCAAATTCATCCTCGACGCGAATCGGCCGTCCGTCCCGAAGATCTTCCACGACCCTTTCGACCATTCGCGTGACCGCGCGCTCCGCGTCCGAGCGCGGAAGCCCCTCTCCCAGGCGTTGCAACAGCTCCGCGGAGAGAAAAGGCCCGATCGCGGCGCTCACGTCGCGAGACTTCAGATACCAACTGCCGGGTGGCAGCGCGTCGTGAGTGCGGAGGTACATGGGGAGGACGCCCACTTCGGCTCGCAGGACTAGGTGCCCGAGCCCACGCTGGAACCGCTGCATCTGACCCGTCCGAGAGCGCGTGCCTTCTGGAAAGAGAAGGAGATTGTAGCCCTGCTCGAGGAGGTTGAAGGCCCATTCGAGAGACTTGCGGAGCGAGCCCTTTCGCTCCATGGGAGCTAGATTGGTGAAGTTCTCGAAGAACGCGCGTTTCAACTTGTTGTCAAAGAAGTAATCGGCGGCGGCCAGCGCGACCAGATTCTCGCCCGCCTTGCCCAAGGCCATCTTGACGAGGCCCATGTCCAGATGAGACGCGTGATTCGCGGCAACGATGAAGTAGGTGTGCTTCGGGATGTGTCCCCGCCCGCGGTACTCCGGCTTGAGAACTTCCTTGTAGAACCACTTCTGGGCGGCGGTGAGACCCTTGCGCCCCAAGTTCGCGATGAGAGGAGGCACGACGATTTCTTTCTCCTCGCCGGCTTCGACGACCCGCGCGGCGTCGCGCCGCTCGGGACCGGCCGGTCTCCTCCGTAGATAGTCGGCCAGCTCGCG
>JBOGJF010000818.1:0-3090 GCA_050747785.1 Vicinamibacteria bacterium | reverse complement strand
GCTTAGTCTTCTCTTCCATCACCCGGAAGTCGAAGTCGTGGCCGCCACCGCGGGGCAAGCGGGCGGAGAAATGTTGGCCGCGATCCGGCCGCGTTTCGGCGCGAACAGCATGAAGCTCCAGACGAGCCTCGAGCCCGGGCAGCTCGGGACGCTCGACCTCCTCTTTCTTGCTTTGCCCCACGGTGAGTCCTCGAAGCGGATAGCTTCCATCCCGCGCGAGCTCCCGGTCATCGATCTCGCCGCGGATTTCCGCATCGCCGATCGCACCCGGGCGGAGGCCACCTACGGACCCCATCCGGCCTGGAACTTCCAGTCGGAGTTCGTCTACGGTCTGCCGGAGCTCAACCGCTCTCGGATTCGCGAGGCACGGCGGATCGCGGTGCCCGGGTGCTTCGCGACCGCGGCCTCGATCGCGCTCCTTCCCGCCCTCGAAGCGGGTGTGATGCAAGGCCCGCCGTGGATCTCCGCCGTGACCGGCTCTTCGGGCTCGGGGCATCGACCGGCACAGAAAACCCATCACCCTGAGCGCGCGCTCAACTTCTTCGGCTACCAACCGAACGGGCACCGCCACCAGCCGGAGATCGAATCGGCTTTGCAGGGCCTGAACTCCTCGAAGTTCCCTCTACATTTACAAGTTCACTCCGCGCCGCTGGTGCGCGGGATCTATGCCAGTGCCTTTTTTCCGGTGGAACCGTCCGCGAATCTGTCGGAGCTCTACCGCCGACGCTTCGAGAAGGAGCCCTTCGTGGAGGTTCGAGAGGAGCCTCCTCAGCTGGCCGACGTCGTGGGAACGCCGCGAGCCGCGGTCTCCGTTTCCACGCGTTCCGAGAGCGCCACGGTGTTCGTCGCCATCGACAACTTGCTCAAGGGCGCGGCCTCGCAAGCGGTCCACTGCATGAACCTTCGGTTCGGTCTGGCCGAAGACGCGGGGCTCCGATGGCCGACGGGAGTGCTTCCATGACTCTCAGCACCGTCGAGCTCGAAACCCGCTACCAACTCCCGGCATACGCGCGGCTTCCTCTCTCTCTGCAGCGAGGGGAGGGCGTTCACGTCTTCGACGAGGACGGTCGGAGATTCTTGGATCTCTATGGAGGCCACGCCGTCGCGTCCACCGGGCACAGTCATCCGACCGTCGTCGAGGCCGTCGCCCGGCAGGCTAAGCAGCTTCTCTTCTACAGCAACGTCGTCACCAGCCCGGTTCGGGCCCAGGCCGCTGGCCGGCTCATCGAGACCGCGGGACCGCCCTTTTATCAGGTCTTCTTCGTGAACTCCGGGGCCGAGGCCAACGAGGCCGCGCTCCGGGTTGCGCGACAGGTCACCGGTCGAAGCCAGGTGGTGGCGCTCGAAGGAGCCTTTCACGGCCGAACGTTGGGAGCGGCTTCGGTTACGTCACCCAAGAAGAAGGAACATCCGCCACACGACGTCACGTTCATTGCAGCCAATGACGTGGAGGCAGTGGAGAGCGCGGTCGATGAAGAGACCGCCGCGGTCATCGTGGAGCCCATCCAGAGCATGGCCGGAGTGCGTGAGCTGTCGGGAGAATTCCTTAGCGAGCTGCGCCAGGTCACTTCGAGACATGGGGCCTTTCTGATCTTCGACGAAGTGCAGACCGGAGCAGGCCGCACGGGCCGCTATCTCTATTCAGGCCTCAACGACGTGCACGCGGACCTGGTGGCGCTGGCGAAAGGCATCGCGAGCGGCGTGCCCATGGGCGCCCTCCTGGTGATCGAGAAAATCGCGCAGGAGATTCATCAAGGCGACTTGGGCTCGACGTTCGGAGGCGGCCCGCTCGCCTGCGCCGCGCTGAACGCGACGCTTGACGTGCTGGAGCGAGAGGACATCTTGGCGCGCGTCCGCGAGACATCGGCGTGGCTTCATCGCGAGCTTGCCGCGGTGGACGGCGTCGAGGAAGTGCGGGGACGAGGTCTCCTCCTCGGCCTCGCGCTCGAGCAAAAGGCAGCCGACGTCCAGAAGCGGCTCCTGGAACATCACATCATCGTCGGTACGTCGGCCGAGCCGAACGTGTTGCGGCTTCTGCCTCCGCTCATCCTGACCAAGGAAGACGCGGCGCCCTTCCTGGAAGCGCTGCCGAGGTGCCTCTGATGCGGGTCGTCAAGCTGGGCGGTGCCTCGCTCGCTCACGATCTCCCGCGCGTCGCGGCCGCGCTGGCTCGAACCGATGAGCCACTGGTCATCGTGCACGGCGGCGGGCCGCAGGTTTCCGAAATGGAATCCCGCTTGGGCATTCCCACGCGCAAGGTCGCCGGCCGGCGCATCACGGACGAGGCCTCGTTGGAAGTCGTGGTCATGGTGCTGGGAGGTCTTCTCCACAACCAGATCGTGAGCGCATTGATCGGAGCAGGATTGCGAGCCGTCGGCTTGGCCGGCCCATCCGTGCTCCACGCGCAGCGACGCCCGCCGCTCAAGATCGATGGCGAATCGGTGGACTTCGGTCTGGTGGGCGAGATCGATCGGGTCGATGAGGAGCCGATAAGAGCGGCGCTCGAGCACGGCCTCGTGCCGGTCATTCCCTCCATCGCCGGTGGAGAGAACGCCCTCTTCAACGTCAATGCGGACACCACGGCGGCGCGGATTGCCGCGGCGTTGGGTGCCGAGGAGCTCGTCCAGGTGACCGACAGCGGTGGCGTTTGGCGGATCGGCAACGACCCTTCGTCGGTCATCGAAGACCTAGATCTGGCGGAGACCCGGGAGCTTCTCTCGAGCGGCGTCGCCTCGGACGGAATGCGCCCCAAGCTCGAGACCGCCATCTGGGCGCTCGAATCCGGCGTCCCACGCGTGCGGATCGTCGGCGCGGAAGGCATCGGACTTCCCGATGGGGGGACGGTGGTGCGGATCGGCTCCCGGCAGAAGGCTTGACTTGCCTTATGCAAGTTTATACATTGATGGTGCATATTTATTCAGCGAGGTTGCGGGACATCTCTCCCGCAAGGCTTCCGCCTTGCGGGAGGGTGACAAGAGGAGAGTTCTGAGATGAAGACGAAAGTCGTGCTGGCCTACTCCGGTGGGCTCGATACTTCGGTAGCGATCCCCTGGCTCAAAGAGAACTACGACTGCGAGGTGATCGCCATGC
>JBOGJF010000817.1:0-4399 GCA_050747785.1 Vicinamibacteria bacterium | reverse complement strand
TCATCGCCTACTGGCACCATCCGCCCTACACCAAGGGCTCGCACAACTCGGACAGCGAGGGCGGGCTCGTGGACATGAGAGAAAACGCCTTACCCGTGCTCGAGGCGGGAGGCGTCGACCTCGTCCTTGCGGGACACAGTCATTCCTACGAACGCTCGTTTCTCATCGACGGACATTACAGCAGTTCAAGCACGCTCGTGCCCAGCATGGTCGTGGACGGTGGGGATGGGCGAGATACGGGCGACGGTGCCTACCAGAAGCCGGGCGCGGTGGCGCACCAGGGGGCCGTTTACACTGTGGCAGGAAGCTCGGGCAAGACAAGCGGCGGCAGCCTGAACCACCCGGCTATGTTCATTTCGCTGAACGTCCTCGGCTCGGTAGTGTTGGATCTGAACGCAAACCGGCTCGGCGTTACTTTCCTCGACTCGCGGGGCGCCGTGCGCGACACTTTCAGCATGCTCAAGCCGCTTGGCAATCAACCGCCCACGGTCAGTGCGGGCGGCGATCAATCGATCCGGTTGCCATCCAACGCTTCGCTCGATGGCAACGTGAGCGACGACGGACTACCTAACCCACCGGGGGTGGTGACGAGTCTGTGGAGCGCGGTGAACGGCCCTGGGACAGTGACCTTCGGCAACGCGGGTGCGATCGACACGACGGCCAGCTTCAGTGCTCCGGGGACGTATGTTCTCCGCCTGACGGCCGATGATGGAGGGGCGATGGTTTGGAGCGACGTCAGGATCGACGTGCAGCAAGGGACCGGGGTGATCGAGGTTCGCGTGTCGGCACGGAGCGACGATGCGGAGGAATCGAGCTCGGGGAGCGTCAAGCTCGGGAGCACCGACCTCCAGCTGGTTCGGGAAAGCAGCAACCAGACGGTGGGCATGCGATTCAAGGGAGTGACCATCCCGCAAGGCTCGGTGATTACCAACGCCTACGTTCAGTTCCAGGCGGACGAGAAGAAGAACCAATCGGGCTTGCTTGCGATTCAAGCGGAGGCCATTGACGATGCGCCGACGTTCAGGAGAGCCCGAAAGAACATCTCCAAAAGAGCGAGAACCACGGCATCGGTCGCGTGGTCTCCTCCCCTGTGGGAGAAGGTGGGTGAAGCGGGCGACGATCAGAGGACACCGAATATTGCCGCGGTGATTCAGGAGGTGGTCGATCGGCCGGGCTGGGCGAGTGGGAACTCCCTCGCGATCGTGATCACGGGAATGGGCAAGCGAGTGGCGGAGTCGTTCAACGGAGCGCCGGCCGCGGCGCCGCTCTTGCACGTCGAGTACGCGCCCTAGGCGCGTACGAATCATCGAAGATAAGGTTGCAGTGACGGAAGCCATGTGCCGAGGAAGGTCTGAGGCCAGGGAACTGCCAACAGTCGATCAAACAGAATCCAGCTGAAGGTCGTGATCCCGATCGCGGAAACGACGCTGCGAAGGATGGCCTCGCTGCCCCAGAAACGGATGCAGAGCGCGACGAAGAGGAACATCGCGACCAACATGCCGAGGGTCTTGGCCAGCAGGAGATAGAGGACGCACCAGGCGAAGAAGACCGTCGCCCGCGTGAGCGTATCACTGAGCCCGAGCTGCACGGCGCTCTCGATCGCGGCCCGGCCGGCGGGAGTGGTACCGAGTGGCTCCGGGGGAAAGAGCACTTCGCGGAGAAGACTGAGTACGGCGCAGGCGAGTGCGCTGTAGCCCACGGCCTGCGGGACGATCTTGGCTTCGAAGCTCCACGCGGAAGAGGTAACGAGCGAGCCGGCAAGGATACCGATGACCAACACGGTGAACAGTATCGTTGGGGAAAGTCGTGGCCGAGCGGTCTTGAAGGACCAGCCTTTTCGCACCGCGATGCGCAGATTGCGAAGCAATGGTCCCATCACGCTGAGGATCGAGATGGCGAGGAAGATGATGACCAGTGGCCGGGCGATCCAACTCCACTGATAGCGGCTGATGGAAATGAACAGGTAGCGTTCGACGATGCCTCCCAGCACCACGCCGAGAATGAGAGGCGGCCTGGGCCAATCGAGCCGTTTCATGATCCACCCGAACACACCGAAGCCAAGCAGCACGTAGAGATCGCCCCATTGCCGGGAGCCCTGGAAGGCTCCGATGAAGATGATGGCCAGCACCAGCGGCAATAGGATGCCAACCCTTACGCTCGCGACCTTCGCCAATTGGTTGCTGAAGGCAAGACACAGTCCCGTGCCGAGTAGGTTGGCCAAGGCAATGCTCCACACGATGGAATAGGTCACGTCCAGATGTTCGTCCAGCATCCGCGGTCCGGGAACCAGACCGTGCATCATGAAGGCACCGAGCAGAATCGCCATGGAGGCGCTGCCGGGAACGCCGAAGGCCAAGGTCGGCACCAGAGCACCCCCTTCCTTGGCGTTGTTGGAGCTCTCGGGGGCGATGACGCCTCGGATGTCGCCCTGACCGAAGTTTTCGACGTTCTTCTCGGTCTTCAGCGCATGCCCATACGCGATCCAGTCGATGACCGCGGAGCCGATGCCAGGAATTGCGCCGAGTGCGGCGCCGAGCCAACTGCAGCGGAGCACCAGCCACCAGTGGCGGAGGGCGTCCCTCATGCCAGCCAGTTGACCCACGGTCGCATCGACGGGGGCACCGCTAGCGATGCTGAGACGGGCGATGGCCAGGTCGGCGAGCTCCGGGATGGCGAAGATTCCCAGAGTGATCGGCACCAGGGGTATGCCTTCCCACAAATAAAGGGAATCGACGGTCCACCGCAAAGTGCCCGTCTGAGGGTCGGAGCCAATCATGGCCACCAGGAGCCCGAGCCCCGCGGCCGCCATGCCCTTGAGCGGTGCCTTTCCGCTCAATGCCGCCACCATGGAAAGCCCGAAGACGCAGATGGCCAGAAGCTCAGGCGAGCCGAGGTAAAGAATGATCGGCCGTAGGATCGGGATGCTAATGGCAAGAAAAAAGGCGCCGGCGATGCCGCCGAGGAGCGATGACATATAGGCGGCTCCGAAGGCTCGCCCTGCCTGGCCCTTTTTCGCCAGGGGATGACCGTCCATGACGGTGGCAGCCGCACCGACCGTACCGGGGACTCCGAAGAGCACCGCCGGAACCGTGTCCGACGTGTGAGTCACCGAGCCCATCCCAATCAGGAAAGCGAAGGCGGAATAGGCGTCCATTCCGAAAGTGAAGGGGATGAGTAACGCCATGCCGACGATCCCACCGAGGCCCGGAATCACGCCGATGGCGAGACCCACCAGAACGCCAGCGCTCAACACCATGAGGCGCGCCGGATCCAGCATGATGGCGAGCGCCATCAGGGCGGCTTCGATTGCGCTTGCTTCCACTCAAGTGCCCCGAGTGATATCTACCGCAGAGCGCGGCGGGACATTGTAAGTCTGAACGGTGAGCAACTCGACCGGGGAGTTACCGACTTCATCACCTGGGCTCAGTGGGCGAGTCCCTGCCGCCTAAAACCATAGGGTCCAGGCGACGAGAATCGTGGTGGCGGCAAGCAGAACCTGGAGAGGAACTCCAAAGCGGAGGAAATCGCCGAATCGGTATCCGCCGGCACCATACGCCATCAGATTGGTGGTGTAGCCGATGGGCGTTGCGAAGCTTGCGGACGCGGCCATCATCAGGACAAGGAGGAACGGCTTGACCGGGAGTCCCGCCGCCTGGGCCGTCGCCACGGCGAACGGGAACATGATGGCTGCTGCTGCGTTGTTGGTGATGAGCTCGGTCATAACCGCCGCCGCGACATAGATACCCATCAGGATCCCGAGAGATCCCAGCGGTCGGGTCAAGCTCACGAGGTTTTCTCCGAAGAAGCGCGCCACGCCGGTCTCCTGAAGCGCCGCGCCGACTGCGAATGCTGCCGCGATCGCGACCAGCACACGTACTTCGAGGGAACGCGCCGCCTCGGCCCCGCTCAGGCACCCTGTCGCAATCATGGCGCCCGCCGCGAGGAGTGCCGCGTTGAGCAGAGAAATCCACCCCACCGCATTGGCAACGACCATGGCCAGCATCAAGCTTGCCGCGATCCAGGCTCTGTCGTGGCGCGGCGGAGCGCTCCCGGCAACTTCACCGACGAGAGCGAAGTCGCGGTCGTTCCCGTGTGCTCGCAGGAACTCGGGCTGGGTCTCGAGAAGAAGAACATCGCCTGTCCGAAGCTCGATGTCACCCACTTTGGCGGCAATGCGTTCGCCATTCCGGTGTACGGCGATGATGGCCGCTCCGTAGATGGTGCGAAAGCGCGCCTCGCGGACGGTCTTGCCCGCCAGCGAAGAGCCGGAGGCGATGACGGCTTCCACCAGCCGCCGATTGGGACGGGGACCGGTGAGCTTCTCGAGCTGATCGGTCGCGGGCACGAGCCCGCGGATCTTGCGGAGGTCCACCACGCTTTCGACGACCCCGGCGAAGAG
>JBOGJF010000816.1:0-3409 GCA_050747785.1 Vicinamibacteria bacterium | reverse complement strand
GTGTTTGCGATCAACCACCGTCAGGCTCCTCGCTTCCGCTATCCGGCGCCCATCGAGGGCGCGCAACGCGCGGTGCGCTTCGTTCGCTTTCATGCGTCCGAATACGGCATCACATCCGACCGGATCGGTGCATGGGGATCGTCCTCGGGCGGTCACCTGGTCGAACTGCTGGGAACGATGGATGGAAAGGGCGATGCGTCGGATTCGGATCCGGTGAATCGCCTCAGCGCAAAAGTGCAGACGGTGGTGGCATAGTTCGCGCCTAGCGATCTGATGTTGATGTTCAGCACCATGGCGAGACCCGGAGCGCTCACGTCGCTCAAGGGTTTCTCGTATCAGGACCCCGCTGTCGCCTTTCCCGGGCTCGGCGTGCGGCCGGACGATGTTGAGAACCGGCAGTATCGTGAGGCCTCACCGCTGACGCATGTAACGGCTGACGATCCGCCGATGCTCCTGATGCACGGGGACCAGGACACAATCGCGCCAATCAAACAGTCGGAGATCATGGAGAGCGCGCTGAAGCAGGCTGGTCTCACAGTACGGTTCATCAGAGTGCCAGGAGGCAAGCACGGACCGAACTTTCAGTTGTCAGCCGGCGACCCGCGCCTACCCGATCACATCGGGGAAGCGGTCCGGTGGTTCGATGCGCATTTGAAAGTTGTTCCCGCGGCTGGCACTAGGCGCTAACGCCCTTTACTGAGTCGATGGAGGTCGTCACACGGCTGTTCGAAGCAGCCCGACTTGCTGCAGCCAGCTGCCGATTTGGTTCCAACAGCCGCTGTTCTGGTCCACCAACCTTCGGCCCCTCTTGTAGAACCTATCGAATCGCTTCAAAACTCCGAACAGGCGAGCCCGCCTGACGGCGTCTGTTTGGATTTCAGAGGAATCTAGAGGGGAGCGAGGGATTAGTTAGGAGGGAATAGCCAAAGGTGAGTGTCAGATGATTGTCGATCGCCTTCGCTGAAAACGATCTGTGGTCCCAGTCTCCATTAAGTTTAAGGTGTGAACCCTCGCTCCACCTGAATCATTTTAGACACGCCGCGTCGCCTTGCGCAAATAATCCTGCTCAACCCCCTAGCTACCCATAAGTATAATTGGCATCATGACTTACTGTTTGGTAGCAGGGCTTGGTCCTTCTTGACACACGGTAGGTATGGGGCCCGGTCACGGGCCCCTGGATTTCAAATCGGGGAGAGATCGAGCGGATCTATTACTTCACGATGTCCACCGTGGTCTCGTGCATCCATCCTCTGTCTTCGTTCTCGTACCAGCGCATCTTCATCCCCAGCTTCATGAGTATCGGGTCGAGCTCGACCTCGATCCACTCTCCCCGACGGCCGGTCACGGTTAGGACAGTATCTTTCGGGACCACTACCAAGACTTGCTGGCCCGAACCAGCACCCATGTGCACGTTGGCGTAGCTTGTCGGGACACGGACCTTGTCGCCCACTTCCTGGCTGGATGCCATGGTGGTTAGGAGCAGAAGTGCCACAACCAAGAGGCAGCAAGACGCGGTTTGCCGGCGCCAATCGAAAGCTTCGGTTCTCATCGGGAGCTCCTTAGAATGAAAGAAAAACTGCGAATCGTCTCGAGCCAATGATTGTGCCCACCGATCCTACTGGGGTCCCCAGCCTCCCACCGGACGACCCACGAGTTTCGTGGGGTCGGCGTCCGGTTTCGGACGGAACTTCTGCGAGCGATCGTTGGACACTTCGGTGACATAGAGGTTGCCATCCTGGTCGGTGTGTATCTGGTGCACGCCATCGAACTGCCCGGGAAGGGGGCCGGACTCCCCGATGAACATCATGTAGTGTCCCTCGAGGTCGTACTTGACGATCCGATCGGTCTCCCAGTCCGCGACCCAGACGTAGTCGTCATCCGTGACGAAGTGGGTCAGCACGTTCGACATCTGACCGGTGGGCCACATGTCGAGGAAGGTCCCGTTCTCGTCGAAGACCTGCATGCGGTGATGCTCGCGATCCGCGACGAAGATCCGGCGATCGTTGCTGATACCAATGCTGTGGACAGACCAGAACTCGTTCGGTGCCGGATTGTCCCGACGGTTGGGCGGCTGTCCCCAATCCATGACGAAGTTGCCGTCGGGATCGAACTTCGCAACACGCGTGCCGGCGTAGCCATCGGAGATGAAGAACGTGCCATCCGGTAGCCAGTCGACATCGGTCGGGCGATTGAAGTTGTTCGGGCCACGGCCGGGCACGCCGCGCTCGCCCATCGTCTTCACGAGCTTGCCGTCATTCGTGAATATATTGATCTCGTGCAAATCGTCGTCGATGATCCAGACGTGCTTTTCGGGATCGTAGGGGCTGATCTTGATCTTGTGCGGTCCCCGCGACAAGGCGCCCGGTCTCACCCCCCTCGGCGGGGCCAGGTAGTCGTCGAGGTCGAGCCATTCCTCGATCGCATTGCCTTCGGCGTCCACCGCCCAGACGATATGGTGGCGCCGCATCTCATAGCCATAGTCTTCGCCGGAGTAGGGCCATCGGCCCGTGTTCGTCCGGCGAGGATCGAGCAGGCAAGCACAAATCCACGGCTTCGCCCCCGGCGGCAACGAGATCTCGCCGCGCTGCGATACCCACACCTTGTTCGGGGTCTCGACATGCACACCGGCTCCCGAGCCCCAGGTCCAGCCATCATGGGAGAGATCGTCGTGCGGTAACGGTTTGGGCCAGTCGAGGACAACCTCGTACTCGCCGATGTCCACGTGGTCCACGTCGGCGGGATGCGCGAGCGGCCCGGCATTTGTCGTCGCGGTGTAGGCGATGAAGGCCACGGGCGCCAGCAAGGCCAGCGCGATCACGGCCGGAATGAAGGAATTCTTGGATTGCATCAACGGTTCTCCAGATTTAGGGATCGCACGGGAAAGACGTTCCCGAAAAGCGACCAGCCACAATGGCGGGATTCTACGTTCCTGAGCGGATGCGAGTCAATCGGCAGGGAGGTATGATGTCCTGCAATTCGGGAAGTGACTCGGGTCTGGTGGCTCGCACGGACTTCAAATCCGATGGTCCCGGGCTAATCCTCGGGATGGTGGGTTCGATTCCCACGCACTTCCGCCAGACTGTTCAGCGAAGCGTACCGCCGGTCCTCCAAACGCGGTCCCGGACTGACCGATTTCTAACATTTCGAAAAAAAAGATCAAATTTCCCTTGACAACTTTACCGAGCACCTATCAGAAAATACGGCGATACGATCCAGAACGTGCGTCTAACGCGTTTAGAAGGCCTATATGCTTTGTTGAACACGAAGGAGACTTCGAAGTCATCCCCCCGACAAACGTTCAACGCTTGCCTTCAGGAAAAGCCAAAAAGGCAGTGCGTATATTGTGAGCATGAGACACGAACTGGAATCCAAGTCGCTAAGAAGAATTTCTGACGACGAGCTACTACGT
>JBOGJF010000815.1:0-6896 GCA_050747785.1 Vicinamibacteria bacterium | reverse complement strand
CCCATCGCTGCGCCGCGAGCACGAGAGCCAGCTCGTCCCATGGGCACGCGCCCGCCTGGCCCTCCAGAATGCGCTGGTGGGCGTCGAAGGACTGCAGGCCTTCCTCGGTTTCGGCGCGGCCGTGGGCCTCGTCGCTCACCACATCTCTAGCGAGGGCTCCACGGGTGTCGTGCTGTTGCTCGCTTACTGGGCGCTCAACCTACCGTCCCTGGGCATTTCTCTGGCACAGCTCATCTGGCAGTATCCGGAGCACCGGAACGTCACGCTTCGCCTCCTCGAGCCCCTCGGCGCGGCTGAGGAGGAAACGGGGCGCCAGGAAAACCAAGACCCCGATGGATCGCATGCGGAGCTCGATGATCCTGGTCACACCGCTTCCGGCGTCGCGATCGCCTTGAATGATCTTCACGTCAAAGCCGGGGGACACGTTATCCTGAGAAACCTCACCCTAAGAGTAAAGCCCGGCGAGCATGTGGCCGTCGTGGGCCCGTCGGGGGCAGGTAAATCGACTCTCTTCGGCGTGCTGCTGGGCTGGCATCGCCCGGCCAGCGGAACGGTCCTCGTCGACGATGCGACGCTCAACGATGGGCGGCTCTCGAAACTCCGAAGCGAGACGGCCTGGGTCGACCCGGCGGTTCAGATCTGGAACGACAGCTTGCTGAACAATCTTCGTTACGGTAATCACGACGTCTCCGAGCCGCGGCTTGCGACGGTTGTCCGACAGGCGGACTTGCTGCAGCTATTGGAGGCGTTGCCGGAGGGACAGGAGACGTCACTCGGCGAAGGTGGCGGGCTGGTCTCCGGCGGAGAAGGCCAGAGAGTGCGCCTGGGTCGCGCGATGCTGCGGTCGGGCATACGTCTGGTTCTCCTCGACGAACCGTTTCGCGGCCTCGACCCGAAGCAGCGCGCCCATTTGCTCGAACGGTGTCGGGAGTTCTGGAAAGCGGCGACGCTTCTGTGCGTCACCCACGACGTCGCCGAGACACAGTCGTTCGATCGGGTGCTGGTGATGACCCACGGAACGATCTTGGAAGACGGCGCCCCGCAGTCCCTGGCGCGAGACGAGCGGAGTGTCTATCGGCGCATGCTCGACGCGGAGAACGAGGTAGACGCACTCTGGTCGTCCCCGAAGTGGCGTGCAGTGAACTTGCAGGGAGGAGCGATTGTCGAGCCGTAGCGTCCACGCCTCGCTCGAGGATCTGTCCTGGCCGTCCTCTCGAATCGCCGAGGCGATCGCGATCCTGGCCCGCCAACTGGGTCGCACGCCCGCCTCCCACGATGTTTCCGAGCTGTCACACACTGGGAAGGACGTCGAGATCGACCGCGCGATCGCTTCGACGGCCAAGTGGTTGGGGCTCGAGGCCGAGCCAGTAGAGGCCCCGTATGCTGACCTGACTGCGCTTCTCTCCCGCTCGGGTCCCTCGCTTCTGCAAATCGCCGGCGACGGCCCACCCAAGTTCATGGTGCTCGCGCGGGGCGCACGAAAATCCGTCGAGCTCGTAGGTCCGGACTTTGAGAGACACCGCGTACCGTTGGAGGAGTTGGAGAACGTGGTGGTCTCGGGCCAAGAGGTCTCGGCGCGCGAGAGCGTCGACCAATTCTTGGATCAGGCGGGAGTCGAACCGGCGAGACGCCCCAAGGCCCGTTCGGTCCTGCTCCGGGAGAGACTAGCCGAGAGGGTTATCGGAGCGTGTTGGCTGCTGCGCCTGCCGCCCTGCGCCGGGACTTGGGAGCAAGCCCGCGCCGCGCGGCTTCCCCGATACCTCACCGGCTTCTGTGCCGCGCACACGCTGGCTGGGCTCGTCGGACTCGCGTCCTGGTGGGTGATTGGCCGCGGAGCGCTCAACGGACACATAGACACTGGCTGGTTGCTCGCCTGGGCACTCCTCTTGGCCACGCTCATCCCGTTCCGGTTACTGGCTCTCTGGTACCAGGGGCTGTTCTCGGTAGCGGCGGGCAGCCTCTTGAAGGGAAGGTTGCTCGAAGGTGCGCTGCGACTGCACCCGGACGAGATACGCCTACAAGGTGCCGGACATCACATGGGTCGTGTGATCGAGTCCGAAGCCGTCGAGACCCTGGCGCTTCGTGGCGGATTCCTCGCGCTCATGTCGGTCATCGACATCTTTCTCGCCGCGCTCGTTCTATCGGCGGGGGCGGGAGGCGGACTCCTTCTTATCATCTTGTTGACGTGGGTGATGGTCGCGGTTCATCTCGGCCGGCGCTTCTTTCTCCAACGGCAGCGCTGGACCCGCGACCGCCTGAGGCTCAGCCAAGACTTGGTCGAAAAAATGATCGGCCACCGAACCCGGCTCGCTCAACAATCGCCATCGCGCTGGTACGACGGAGAGGATCGGGCGCTGACGGGCTATCTGACTGGCTCGCAAGACGTCGATCGCGCAACAGTCAAGGTAGCCATCTTGCCCCGCGTCTGGTTAGTGGTCGCCCTGCTGGGCTTGGCACCGACGTTTCTTTCCGGCGGAGGAACCATGGCTCGGGTGGCAGTCAGCCTCGGTGGCATCCTGCTCGCTTACCGCGCGATGGAGGCGCTCCGCGAGGGGTTCTCTTTTCTGGCCGACGCGGCCATTGCCTGGAAGCAAATCGGGACGCTCTTCCAGGCTGCGGCAAGGCCCGAAATGCTCGGAGACCCTAGGGCCTCTGCAAGGAACGGCCATCAAGCATCGACCGCGCTAGGTGCCTCCCTTCTCGATGCCACCGATCTCGTTTACCAGCACCCGGGGCGTGGCGAGCCGGTGATCCGCGGTCTGTCCCTACGGATCCGTTCCGGTGAGCGTCTCGTGATGAGGTCACCCTCGGGCGGGGGTAAGTCGACGCTCGTCTCGCTCCTCAATGGATCCCGGACGTCCGATTCCGGCGAGCTGCTGCTCGGGGGTCTCGACCGCCACAGCATCGGCGACGAAGGTTGGACGCGGCGCATCGCCTCCGCTCCGCAATTCAACGAGAATCACGTCTTCAGCGAGACGTTCGCCTTCAACCTTCTGATGGGACGCCGGTGGCCGCCCGCCGGCGCGGATCTCGATGACGCGGAAGCTACCTGTCGCGAGCTGGGACTCGCCGACCTTCTGGAACGGATGCCGGGAGGGCTGCAGCAGATGGTTGGCGAGACCGGTTGGCAGCTCTCTCACGGCGAGAGAAGCCGCCTGTTCATCGCGCGGGCCCTCTTGCAAGGCGGTGACCTGATCGTCCTCGACGAGAGCTTCGCCGCCCTGGATCCGGAGAACCTCCGTCGGTCGCTCGATTGTGCGCTTCATCGCGCGCCGACCCTCCTCGTTATCTCCCACTCCTAGAGCTGCTTACATGGGTCAACGTGGGCCGCACCCTACGTTGTTTTTGTCCCTCGGGTGTGGGCTTGACACCACGCTACGTTTTCGATATACAGGCCGTTAGCTACCAGTCCGCAGCGAGGGGGATGCCCCCTTGCCTCGACGGGCCGGAAACCTCTGAAGGGAGGGTTTTTTTCCGCATGAGAGTAAAGAGCAATATCAAGGCTGGGCCGGTTCGTCGGCGCCCAGGTGGCCCCTAAGAACCGACAGTTTGGAGTGTTTCGTCGCGAGCAACCTCGTGGTTGCTCGTTTTTTTTATCGACGCGAACCTTCGAGCCTGGAGTGCACCAAGAAACCCTCGAGATGCTCTGGCATCATGTTCTCCCGGAGCCAATTCTCTAGCTCCGCGGCTCGTCTGAGGGTTTCCGCGGATTCTTCAGCGGCGCCCAGTTCTTTGGACGCCTCCCCCAGAATCTGAAGGGCCCGAAAGGCTATTGTCCTGAGGGTCATTCCTTCGGCGACGGACACCGCGGCTGCCGCTGCCTCATAACCGGACTGAAACTCACCCTTCGCCAGGTACGTTTCTGCCAAGCCGGTCAGCGCTTCGGCTGCCAGGGGATGCGCCCCCATCCGTGAAGCGTCGCTTCGCACCTCGGCGAACAAACGTTCCGCTTCCGAAAGATCGCCCTGCAGCAAACGGATGTAGCCCTGCTCCAAGTCAGCGAGGAGTAACTCTTCTCGCTGCCCGACGCGCTCCGCCCGTTGCCTCGCCAGGACGGCTGCCTCGGAGGCCCGATCGAGATGGCCAAGGTACCGCTCCAGCTTCGCGTTGCCTAGTAGAATGAACGACACGATATGCTCTGCGTGAGCCTCCTGCGCGATCACCTCGGCCTCACGGAGCTCCCGTTCCGCTTCATCAAAATGGCCCATGGCAGTCAGGAAGTGGCCGAGATGAGCTCTTACTTCGGCAAGATCGTGTGCCAGCTCGAGCTCGCGGCAAATCTCCAGGCTCCGTTGCAGAGCCTGATACGCTTCGGCGTAACGGCCCATCCCGGAATAGGCCCCGGCTAGACGCAGTTGGGCTTCAGCAACACCCTGCTGGTGCCGTGCGTCCTGGAAAATTGCCAACGCGGTCAACAAGACTTCGATGGCTTCGTCACTCCGCCCCAGTGCGGTTTTCACCCGGCCGGTGGTGACGAGGTTAGAGGCCTTTTCGATCTCGTCTCCCGAACGCTCCGAATGGATGCGACCTTGCTCTAGATACACGACTGCATCAGGGTATTGCCCGCGGATTCGATAGACGTCGGCAATCTGTCCGAGTCGAATGGCAAGCTCGCGATCGTCACGCCGATCCATTTCGATCTGAAGCGATTCGCGGAAGCGCTGCAGAGCCTCATCCAAATCTCCCGCAGACTGCAGCGTGAGTCCCATGTTGTCCAGCACCATGGACTCCTCGGCCCGGTTTCCAATCTCTTGCGCAAGGCCGAGGGCCTGCTCCTCGGCCGCCAGCGCCTCCTCGAACTGGCCTCGTTGCTCGTAGATAGCTGCCAAGCTCGACAGAGTTCGCGCCTGCCCCTGCCGATCACCTGCCTGCTGCCGGAAATCCAGAGCCAGGTTTAGGTGCTCGACCGCCCGGTCCAACTCCCCCATGTCTCGCTCGGCGACTCCAAGAATGGAGTAGATCAAACCGATGGCTTCGGGATCTCCATCGAATTGTCCGGTTCCTAAAGCTTCTTCCGCTGACCGGAATGCTTCCTCGGGACGGCCGATCATGACCTGCACCCGTCCCATCCCCAGAAGCGCGGCGCCATAGCCGGGCGCTAGCTCGAGCACCCTTTGATACGCGTCGAGAGCCTCCGGAAGCCGGCCGAGATCCACGAGAGCTCGGGCGTGACTCAGATGGATATCCGGATCTTCGGGGTAGAGACCCACTAGTTCCCCATAGCTCTTGGCCGCCGTTTCATGGTCTCCGTTGACCACGGCACCGATGGCGTGGATGTGGTAGCGCTCGACGAGCGGTAGCGGCGCTTCTTCCGAAAGAGCCTGCGCGAGCTGGATGGCCGATTTGGCCGCTTTGTCCTCGCCAGCGTTGAGATAGGACTCCGCCAACTTGGCGTGAGCCATGGCAAAGCGGGGGTCCCGTTCGGTGGCTTCCTGGAAAAACGGGATGGCCGCCTGGTTAGCGTTCTGCCGAAGCAGAGCGAGACCCGCTTGGTAGCTACGGAGCGCCTCCAAGGAGGAAGTCGCCACGTCGGCGATTGGGCGGTCGGTGTCTCCTCTAAGCTGCTCGGGACTCAGGTCGAGATGCTGCTTGACTTGTTGGGTGATACGATCGACGACAGCGAGCAGCTCCAAGGAGCTCGCCTCCACTTTAATTGGAGTCGGAACGCCGGACCCACTGTCTCGAAGGGTCAAATCCATCCGAACGCTCCCGCCCAGCTGGGCGAACTGGCCATAGAGAATGGAGTCGGCGGGAGCGAGTTGCGCGATCGAGACCAGGGCCGCTTCGTCGAATCGACTCTGCTCATGGAGCTCTAGTTGCTGCATGAGCTTGAAGACTCGTTCGCCGGGTACGGGGCGCACGAATTGCGATTGAGAGATATCGGTGATGAGCATCTCGGCGAGCCCGGTCCGCATCCAGTCCAGCTCCTCCGACCCCGTAGCGTTCACGAGCGGTAGGATGGCCAGAGTCTTGACCGGTTCCGCATCAGCCGTTTCGCCTGGCTCGGCAAGTTGGTCGGGTCCCTCACGGCCCAGAAACGCTGCCGCCCCGAGGAAAAGAGCCAGGAATGCCGCGGTCGCTAGGCTGCCTCTCCGTCGGGCGAGAGCGCGGCGGGCCCGCAACGACCAGGAGCGGTCGACCTGCTCCCGCTCGAGATCGTCCAGCACCTCCCGCGCCGACTGATAGCGGAGAGCGGGATCGACCTCGAGGCACTTGAGCACCATGCGCTCGAGGTAAGCGGGGATCTCGGGATGGCTCTCCCGGAGGGTGCGCGGCTTCTGATTGAGCCGCATCACGACTTTGCCAATGGGCGTATCGGCGTCGAAGGGCACTTTACCGCTCAGCATCTCGTAGAGAATGACGCCCAGGGAGAACAAGTCCGTCTGTGCGTTGGTCTCCTCGCCGGAAACCTGCTCGGGCGCGATGTAGTCGGGGGTTCCCAGAACGCTTCCGGTGGCGGTCATGCCGGCGCTCTCGGCGCAACGCGCGATGCCGAAGTCCATGATGTGGGGCGTTGCGTCGGAGCTCACCATGATGTTTTGCGGTTTCAGGTCCCGATGGATAACACCCTGTTCGTGCGCTTCCTCGAGGGCACTAAGCATCTGCCTGAGCATCGATATCGCTTGTGGGACCGCAACTCGGCCATCTCGTTGGATGACTTTCTTGAGGCTTTGCCCCTCAAGGAGCTCCATCGTGAAGAACTTGACGCCACCGGCCTCGCCCAGGTCGTAGATGCGGACGACATTCTTGTGTGTGATGCGGCGGGCGAGGACCAGTTCTTGCTTGAAGCGACGGACCGTCTCGGGGTCCGACCCCCGTTCGCTGCGAATCGTCTTGAGCGCGATGAGACGATCGAGCTCGAGGTCTCGCGCTTTATAGACGCGGCCCATCCCCCC
>JBOGJF010000814.1:0-3600 GCA_050747785.1 Vicinamibacteria bacterium | reverse complement strand
ACGCTATTCTTTCTCGAGCACCAGCAGAAATTGGCGATCGAGAAAATCTTCCTTTCGCGCGAGGCGGAGGCCGTGGGCCGCGGCTCGATCCGCAAGCTCGTCCGGTGAGAGGACGCGATCGAATCCCTCGCCTCGTGCTCCGATGATTCCGAGCCGGGCGCCGGAAGCGAGTTGACCACCCGCTTCCCGGAGCTCTTCCTCGACGTCTGATATCTCCTGGTTGGTAGCCGACACGTGTGAGTCCAATAACACGTCGAGGGCAGGGGGCAGCTCGGAGGCCACCTTAACGCGCGGGGCCCGCGTTTCAATGGCCTCCACCACGTGAGCAGGGGGTCGCACCGCATAGACGGCTCCGCTCTCACCGACCCGCCCAACGAGCCTCTCCAAGAAGTAGGTGTCGGAGGGGTGCCCCTCCGCCACCCTCATTCCAGGACGAACGCCGATCGCGTCGAGGACCGCTTCCGGCTGCTGCCAGCGATCCCGTCTCTCCTTGGCTCCCCGCTGGTAGACGACTAGTGAGACCAAAGTAACCACGGCGATCACGACGGGAAGAAACGCGAGGGCCACGTAATGGCGCGGAGGGTTCTCCATGTTCTCTGTTCGAAACGAGGCTGGAAGTGCGAGGTGGACCGAGGTCAGTTCGAGTTCGAGTCTGTGTCCTCGAGCTTCTCGTAAACCACCTCTCCGCCAACCACGGTATAGAGCACCTCGGTATCCAGGATCTGGCGGGGCTCGATCGTCAGAATGTCTTTGGACAGCACCGCCACATCGGCCCATTTTCCAACTTCCAACGACCCCTTGACCTGTTCTTCGAAGGCTGCGTAGGCGGCATCGAGCGTATACGAGCGAAGCGCCTGCTCCCGATCCATCCTTTGATCCGCAAACCAACCCTCTCGCGGCTGGCCCTGCTGGTCCTGCCGGGTAATCGAGGCGTAGAAATTCTCGAGTGGGGAAATCTTCTCCACCGGAGCGTCGGTTCCGTTGGCAATCTTGGCGCCCGAGAGCAGGAGTTTCTGCCATACATAGGCACCTTCTGCGGCGCGCTCCTCGCCGATTCTATCGACGACCCAAGGCATGTCCGACGTACACTGCACTCCCTGCATCGAAGCGATGACCCCGAGCGCTCCGAAACGCGGGATGTCGAGCTCGTCGAGAACCTGAGCATGCTCGATCCGAAAGCGGGGATCGCTCACGCCGGTGTGCTCGTCGAACGCTCTTTCGAAGGCGTTCAACACGGCGCGGTTTGCTGCATCACCGATGGCATGAACGTTCACCTGATAACCGGCAAAGAGCGCGCGGTCCGCGATTTCGTACACGTCGTCCTCGGTCAGGAGCGTCAGACCGCGCCATTCCGGCCGGTCGGCATAGTCCTCTAGGAGAGCGGCTCCCCGCGATCCGAGCGCTCCGTCGGCGAAGAGCTTCACGGACCGGATGGTGAGCCAGGGAGAGATCTCGGGCTTGTGCGAGAAGAACTGTGACAAAAGTCTCGCGTCGCTGCCGTCGAGCATGAGATAGAGTCTGAGCCTCAACGCTTGACGAGTTAGCGCTTCTCGGTAGAACTCGACTTCCCTCGCTCCAACGCTCGCATCATGAAGACTCGTGATACCGGCTCGCAGGCAAGCATCTTGCGCCAGCTCGAATGCCGTCTGCAGCTGGGCGTCGGTGGGAGGAGGAATGATATCGGCGATCAAATCGTTGGCACGGTCGATGAAAATGCCGGTAGGACCTCCCTCCTCGTCACGAAGTATCTCGCCTCCTGCGGGATCCGGGGTCTCCTTGTCGATCCCCGCGAGCTCCATCGCCTTCGAGTTGGCCCAACCAGCATGGCCGTCGATTCGAGTCAGGTAGACGGGGCGGTCGGCCACCGCGCGGTCGATCATGGCCGCGGTCGGAAAGTCGTTTTCCTGCCAGTCGTTTTGATCCCATCCGCGGCCAAGCACCCAGGCAATCTGAGTGGGCTGGGTACCAGGCTCGAGGGTCGCGTCATCCTCTAGAGGCTGAGGGGGCTCTTGGGAAGGGTCGGGAACTCCACCCATCGTGTCCGACGCGGCCTTCACTTTCTGGACGATCTCGCGGGAGCTACGCGTGCCGACGAGATCGAGCTGCATCATGCTGAGCCCGAGATTCATCAAGTGGACGTGTGCGTCGATGAATCCTGGAACGGCCAGCCCGCCATCGAGCTCGATGACTCGCGTTTCCGGACCCACGAAGCTGTTGATCTCGGCCGTCGTGCCGAGGCTCGCAATGCGGCCGCCGCTCACCGCGAGGGCTTCCGCCACGGGTCGTTCCTGGGAAAGCGTGATGATCTTGCCACCGCGGATCACGAGATCCGCTGGGGGTCCGGTGGGTAGGCAGGCCATTAGGAGCGCGAGCAGGAAAAGGGAAGCAAGAGGGCGCATGCTGGTTGTGCCGAGCCACGGGCGAGACGACTCGGGGATGGAGCGTTCCGGTCGTTCCGGTCAGGGAGCTTCCTCACGCGCAAACCTTGCTCGTCTCGGCGGCGCCATTGTAGAAGGTGCCCCGGCTTTTTTCCAATCTCGGCGGGGGTTGACTCTTGCGGGAGCCGGGCGGCGAGAGTCTTCAACCCGCCCGCCGGCCGCAGCGACGCCCGTCGAGCGGAGGCCGCGGCCGAACGAAGAGTGAGGCCGCAACTAAATGAAGTATCCCGGGAGGGAGTAGCTTCGAAGTGATTCGGGGACTTCGCCGCTCGTGTGGTTGACTCCATCCATCACGAACGGATACGATTCCGCCGGATCGAGCAGTCTCCTTTCTCACATTGAATCGGGTTTTCTCTACGTTGCACGCCCGGGAGGGACACGAATGGCTGGAAGGGGTAAAGACAAGACCGCTGCGGGTATTCTGGGTATCCTGCTGGGTGGACTGGGTGTCCACCAGTTTTACCTCGGTTCGGTGGGTACCGGGGTCATTCTCATCGCCGCCACCATCGTGACCTGTGGTGTCGGCGGTGCCGTGCTCGGCCTGATCGAGGGCATCATTTTGTTGACCATGAGCGACGACGATTTCAACAAGCGTTACAACGACCGCACGCCCCAGTCCGTCGAGTTCGTGTTCATGAAGCCGAAAGAATAGCGAGGCGTCACCCCCCGGGAGGCTCCCCGCAAAGGCTCGGGTTATGGGCCCTTACTGAGGTCGGGGAATCACCAGATGCCCGATGATCAGACTCAGAATGAGAAGGGCGCAGAGCGTGAAGTGCGGGGCGGTGAGACGCGGGTACATCCACAGCCAGAACCGTCCACCCCGGCCGCGCGGCTCCCGGCCATTCAAACGAAGGCGAGCGTAGAAGATCCTCTGGATCGCTATCAAGTTCGTGAAGATAGCTAGAATCCAGAGCGTGATGTGAAGGTTTCCGGCGAGGGCGCCGATAATGATAGTCACGGTTCTTTCCGCCCTCTCCATGAATCCGACCTTGCACTGATCGACGACGGTCTCCGCGCGCGCGCGCACGTAGGGAGTCGTCGCGGTTCCCACCACCGCCAAGGACCAAAGCGTGAAGTAGAGAAGCCGGTGCGAGGTGACGTGACGATTCGTGTGGACCAGGATGGCGAATAGCATGATGAAGTCGGTGTAGCGATCCACGAC
>JBOGJF010000813.1:0-3716 GCA_050747785.1 Vicinamibacteria bacterium | reverse complement strand
ATGTAGAATAGAGCATGGTCGCAACCCGCTCCCCTCGCCCCGATTGGCTCAAGGTCCGCTTGCCCGGTGGCGAGAGCTATTCCCGGCTCAAATCCATGATGCGGGAGCTCGACCTGCACACGGTGTGCGAGGAAGCGCGCTGCCCCAACGTGGCCGAGTGCTGGGGGCAAGGCACCGCGACGTTCATGATCCTGGGAGAGGTTTGTACGCGGTCCTGCGGTTTCTGCGCGGTAACCACGGGATTGCCGACCACGCTCGATCTCGCCGAGCCGGAACGAGTGGCCAACGCGGTCCAAACGATGAGGCTCCAGCATGCGGTCATCACGTCCGTCAATCGAGACGAGCTCCCCGATGGCGGCGCGTTCCTCTTCGCTCGCACCATCGAGGCGGTAAGACGCCAGAGCCCCGGTACAACGATCGAAGTGCTGATTCCGGATTTCAAAGGATCTCGGCCGGCGCTCGAGAGAGTCCTCGACGCTCGCCCCGAGATACTGAACCACAACGTCGAGACCGTTCCCCGTCTCTACAAGCGCGTGCGACCGGGCGCGCGATTCGATCAATCCGTCCAGCTTCTCGAGCGGGTCAAGGAGATCGCGCCGAAAGTCATCAGCAAGACCGGCATCATGGTGGGTTTGGGAGAGGACGGAGACGAGGTCGTCGCGGTGATGAAGCGCCTCGTGGGAGCCGGCGTCGAGATCTTTACCATCGGCCAGTACCTTCAGCCGACGCAGCACCATCTACCGGTCGAGCGCTTCTATCATCCCAATGAGTTCGCCGAGCTAAAGCGGATCGGGCTGGCCACCGGCTTCCGGCACGTGGAGTCCGGCCCCCTGGTGAGAAGCTCGTATCACGCGGCGAATCAGATTCCTCGAGGCCGCCCACCCGGGCTCACTCGGGGATAACGGAGAAGCCTTCCCGAATCGCCGCCTCCCGTAACCGCTGATCGAGGCTGACCAGCGTTTCACCCATGGGCTCCTCCTCGCAGGCGACCAGGGCGGCGGCCAACTGCAGAGCGTCCCCCGCTCTCAACCAATGCACCGCCAGGAGGCGCCCCGCCCTGGACCGGACCTCCTCCGAGGCAGCGACGGTATCGGCATTCTGAAAGAAGGCATCCAGCCTCTTGAGGGCGTTCTCAAGGATGGGGCTCGGCAAGGGTGCCTCCCGATGGCGTCGATAAATGGCGGACTTGCATTCGACCGGACTGGCCCACCAAACGATTGGGATTTCGCCCCCGCCGGCAAGCCGCACCAGCTGGCTAGAGTGCCTCTCGGGCAGTAATAAAGGAACCAGGGCAGAGCTGTCCCAGAACACTAACGACCCTCTCGCCTTTCCGACAGAAGAGCGGCCAGCACCGCTTCTCCGATTTCTTGCGATCCCTCAGGCGCGGTGAGACAAGACCTCGGCACCGTACCCGTGCCCAACCGCAACAGGCCCGCCTTGGCGAGCCGCTCCCGGCGCGGTCCGCGTTTCTCGGCGGTATCGAGGGGAACCAGCTTGGCGATCGGCTCCCCTCGTTCGGTGATGAGAACCTCATCCCCCGATTTGACCCGTTTGAGGTAACTCGTTAAGCGTGCTTTGAGCTCGGCCACCCCGGCCTTTTTCATATGTCTAGTATGGTCACTTTAAGATGACCTGTCAAATCATCATGGCGCTCACGCTCGTCTGCGGGGGACGTTGGTTGGAACGGGACGGGCGGCACGAATCCGCCCAGAATGTCATAATTGGATTTGCCGACCGCGTTGAAGGCTCCCGAACGGAGTGCCCAAGTCAATGAGAAATTCGTCCACCGTGGACATCGAGGGCGTAATGCTTCATCTGACCTCGCCGGAGATGGATCCACCCGCCTGGGTGGGACAGCGGGAGGTGATGTTGCAGCTTTTGGCGGCGTGGACGCTCGTCGAAGAGGGAGATCGGTCGCTTCACCCACGCCTCCTCGGTAAGCCGGGCGTCGGGAAGACGACTCTGGCCTGCGCCGCAGCCAAGGAGCTCGGTCTGGACGTGTACGTGATGCAGGCGACGATGGACACCCGGCCCGAGGACCTTCTGGTCTCGCCGGTCCTAGACCCGAAGGGGGGGCTGCGCTACATGGCGTCTCCTCTGGTGAGCGCGATGGTTCGCGGCGGCGCCTGCGTTCTCGATGAAGCGAACCGCATGAGTGAAAAATCGTGGGCTTCTCTGGCGCCGCTTCTCGATCACCGCCGATACGCGGAGAGCCTGGTGGCGGGAGTCAAAATTCCCGCCCACAGGGAGTTTCGTTTCGTCACCACGATGAACGAAGACGCGTCGACCTACGAGATACCCGAGTATATCCATTCGCGTTTGATGCCCCAGATCTACGTTGATTTTCCCGAGGAAGATGAAGAGCGCGCGATCCTCAAGGAGCAGATCCCGTTTGCCGACGACGACGTCCTGCAATACGTCCTCACCTACTTGCAGGCCGCTCATGAAGCCGACCTTCGCTACACCGTTCGGGACGGCATCAACGTCGTCCGCTACGCGATGAAGATGCTGCACACCAAGCGGGCAAAGGACGCGAAGAGCGCCGTCCGAAAGGCCCTGGAGCTGGCTCTGGGCACGGAGGAGGGCAGTCAGTTCGACATCTTCTGAGGTCATGGGCCGAACGCGACGTGGCAGCATCGAGGCTCTGAGTCCGGAAGTCGCTCCCGGCGTTCATCTCTTCCCGGTCGTTCACGAACGTCTGGATCTGGCGTCGGTCGTTCGCGCCGTCCTCGATGAGCTCGCGCCCGCCGGTATCGCGGTCGAGCTTCCACCGAGCTTGAAGGAGCTCGTTCTCAGAGCGGTGGGTCGTCTGCCGAAAGTCTCACTTGTCCTGTCCGAACGAGCGGGGGAAGACGCTTCGGTCTGGGTTTCCATCGTCGGCGATCCGTTCGCCGAGGCCATGCGCTGGGCCACCGAGCTCGGTAAGCCGGTCTTCTTCGTGGATCCCGACATCCCGTACGAGCACGCGCGCCGCGATCCAGTCCCGGACCCGTATGCCCTGTGGAGCCTCGGCCCACTGAAGTATCTCGAGCTTTTGGTGCAACAGGGCGAGGCGGCGCCCCGGTCCGACAGCGATCGGCAACGAGAGGCCGGGATCGCACACCGGATCAAGCAGGCGAGGCAAGCGTGTCCCACGGGGCCGCTGCTTACCTTGTTGGGCGCGGCGCACGTGCGGCCGGTGGCTCGGGCACTCGTGGAGGCAACCGCCGAGCCATTCGCGCGCGTCAAGCGGAGCAAGTCGGAGCTTCGACATCTCCATCCCGACAGCCTCACCGCGTTGCTGCCCGATCCTCCCATCGCGCACGCCGTCTTCGAGCTCTTGCGATCGGGCGCCGCCCCTGCGGACATGGATCTCGAGTCGGCGCTCTCGCGGCAGGTTTCCTGGATCCAGCACGGTCTCCGCGTCATCACCGGCGAGAAAGACGAGCGAGCGAAAGAGCGTCCAATGAACGTCGTGACGTATGCGGCGAGGCACGCGCAACGAGCCGGTCTCGCAAAGCACCCGATCCCGGATCGGGCGGCGCTCCAGAGTGTCGTGTGGCGAATCGGGGCGTCGTCTTACGAGAGGCAGACTCGGGAAGCCGTCGAGCGCTGGCAACGGAAGACGTTCGTCGATTTCGGACGTCGGTACGCACGCGTCCAGGGCCTCCTGGTCCCCGGGCTCTTCGAATGGACGGTAGCCGCGCGAGGCGTGGGTGATGACAACCTCGCGTGGG
>JBOGJF010000812.1:0-3193 GCA_050747785.1 Vicinamibacteria bacterium | reverse complement strand
ATGCTAGTTTTGTCGTGGATGAGACCGACGAGGGCAACAACCGCCTGGACGGAAACTGCCCGGCTCAGTGAACGCCTGCGGTGAGCGGGTATCGCCAGCTTCACTGGCAGATATGAATCGGGCAGCCTGCGTCAACGACTGACACGCGTTCACCCTACCCACCGACCCTACATGTTCGACGCTGAGACGAGAATCAGCGACGAGAAGCAGGCGACGAAGAAGCGCCTCGTTTTCGGGATCACCGTGGGGCTCACCCTCGCGGCCATTGGGCTCGTGATCGCGCTCTATCTGGGAACCCTTGGCTACGACGTGCGCCGTAGTCTCCTCCACGAAGCACGACTGAAGGGAGTCTTGGAAGAAGAGCCAACGCTCTACCAGGTGACCGTGGGTCTCGAAGAGAAAGCGCCCCTAGTCGCCTCTCCTCAGAACGAAGGAGAGCTCGAGCAATGGATCGCCAAATACGGCGATCAGAAAAGGGAAGAGATTCTGGAGAAGGGCCGCGAATGGCCCATTACAAGAATCTTCGACGCGGGCGACATGATCTACTTCATCTATTTCGATGAAGAGCAGATCATGAGGGACTTCACGTACATCAGCACGCCCGGTTATGTTCCCGAGTAGTGTCCTCGAGACTCTTTGGTTACGGTCGATCCCGTCGAGTAGAATGGGTGCGGTCAAGCGTATGGGTCGACGTCTACTCTCAAGCGTCCTCGCCCTCGCGCTTCCGGCTTGCTCGTCCGCCGTAACGGCTCGCGGACTCGTTCACTGGGTCTGGTCCGGCGCCGTTACACCTAACTCGGCCGTGGTGAAGGCGAAGCTCGATCCGCAGGAGGGAGCAGTGCGGCTTCGCATCTCCGGACGCGAGATAGTGCCCGACGTGGATGATGTCGACGGCGTCGCGGTGTTCCGCCTCGACGGGCTGACGCCCGCAACCCGGTACGACTACCGCGTCCTTTGGGGAGACTCCTCGTTTCTCGACGGTCGATTCCAGACGTTTGCGGAAGGTCCCATGTCGTTCCGATTCGTTTTCGGTTCCTGCGCCACGACGGGATCGAACCATCCGGTCTTCGCGGCTATGGAATCCATCGAGCCTCTCTTTACGCTCCACATGGGCGACTTCCACTACGAAAACATCGGAACCAACGACCCGGCGCGGTTCCGCCTCGCCTTCGACGAGGTACTTGCTTCCGACCGACAATCCTCACTCTATCGCTCCGCACCCATCGCTTATATCTGGGACGATCACGACTATGGGCCTGACGACTCCGACCGCACAAGTCCCGCTAAGCCAGCGGCGCTCGCGACCTACGACGCCATCGTGCCTCACTACCCGCTCGAGCTACACGACGACAAGCCCGAAGACTTGCACCAAGCCTTCACGGTCGGCCGCGTGCGGTTTCTTCTGACCGATGTTCGTTCCCACCGTGTGCCCGATGACGCGCCTGATGGTCCGGACAAGACCATGCTCGGCACCGCTCAAAGGGAGTGGCTTCTCGACGAGATCGAGGCCGCTCGCGGTCGCTATGCGCTCGTCGTCTGGGTGAATCCCGTCCCCTGGATCACCGAGCCGGGAAGCGGTCACGGTTGGGGACGTTACGACTGGGAACGGCGTTATATTGCCGACCGTATCCGCAGTGCGGGGATGGTCAACCGGTTGCTCATGCTCAGCGGTGACGCTCACATGGTGGCGATCGACGACGGGACGAACTCGAACTTCGCGACCGACGCGCCGCCGGGTGAGCGCGGTTTCCCGGTCATGCATGCCGCACCGTTCGACCGCTACGCGCGGCACAAGGGTGGTCCCTATAGCCAAGGCAAGGCCGGGAGAAGAATTCTCTTCGGCCTCATACAGATCCAGCAGTTTGGACTGGCCGAGATTCACGACGACGGCAACATCCTCGAGGTGACTCTTTCCGGGCGGAACGAGCACGGGGATCTTCTCGAGCGTTTGAGCCTTGTCCTTCGCTGCGACGCCAGCGGATGCCTGCCCTCTAATGAACACCCTCTCGCCGACGAAAACGGACGGTGAAACGAGAGCCTTCTCCCAACCGGCTCTCCACGAGAATCTCCGCGTCGTGGTGCTGGGCGATGCGTTGGGCGATCGAGAGTCCCAGCCCGTGCCCGCCGGTGGCACGGTTCCGTGAAGAGTCCACTCGATAGAACCGATCGAATATCCTCCCCAGCGCTTCTTCGGGAATGCCATCCCCGGTATCGGTCACCGAGAGCTCGGGCTCGGCGGCGTCGCGCACCGAGACCATGATGCGACCGGAGCGGGTGTGCGCGAGGGCATTCTCCAGGAGGCAGGTGACCAAGCGGCGTAGCGACGGATCGTTCCCCGTCACGACGACCGGCCGGTCGGAACCTTCGTGCCGAAGGGTGAGCCCCTTCGATTCCGCCTCCCGCTGGAACCTCCGACAAACATCCTCACTCATCTGCACCAAGTCGACCTCCGACATGGCGACTGAGCTCCCCTCGACGTCTTCCCGTGCAAAAGCGAGTAGCACCTCGATGAGCTCCGTCAGTCGCTCGGCCTCGGCGTGAATGTCCTTCAAGTCGGTCCGATACTCCTCCTCGGAGCGCCCATGCCGGAGGGCCAGCTCCGCGGTGGTGCGAATGACGGCAAGCGGTGTACGGAGCTCGTGAGAGGTGTCGGTACTGAACTGTTCGATACGCCGGACGGACGTCTCCAGGCGCTCGAGCATCTCATTGAAGGTATTGGCTAGCCTTTCCAGCGAGTCGCCAGTCGGGGGGACCTCCAGGCGTTCCGAAAGCTTTCCCACCGTGATACCCGAAGCGGTATCGGCCATGCGATCCAGCGGCTTCAACGCCCGGCGTGCGATGTAGAAGCCCCCTCCGGAACAAATGAGAAAAGCGAGGGGGAGGGTCAACAGCAAAGATGTCGTGATCCGGTCGCGCACCATCAGCAGGCTCTGGAGCGAGCTCGCCAGCAAGATCTTGTGGGACCGCCCCAGGATCGAGAGCTCTCGGGTCATGACCCGATAGGGGATGCCGTCGGACGTTACGGTCCACAGGAAAGGCTCCCCCGCTCGTTCCTCCCATGGGATAGTTGGCGTTCCCGTGGAAGGGTAGACCTGCGTGTTGTCTTCGTCGCGAACCTGGGCGAGGCGGCTCTCGGGAAGAGCCATGACGTACTCGATGAGATCTTCCTCGACTTCTTCAGGGCCGTCCACAC
>JBOGJF010000811.1:0-2528 GCA_050747785.1 Vicinamibacteria bacterium | reverse complement strand
CGTGACGTCGTTCGAGTCGTAGAGATAGACGAGCTTCCCCAACTTCAGATGACCGGCCAACGAGGCGGCCTCGGCGGAAATCCCCTCCATGAGGTCGCCGTCCGAAACCAAGGCATATGTGAAATGGTCCACGATCGCGAGTCCCGACCGGTTGAATCGGTGAGCGAGCGCGCGTTCCGCGATCGCCATTCCGACCGCGTTCGCGGTTCCCTGACCCAGCGGGCCGGTGCTGGCCTCGACACCGGGCGTCATGAAGCTCTCAGGATGACCGGGCGTGCGGCTGCCCCACTGTCGAAAAGCGCGGATGTCCTCCAACGTCACGTCGTAGCCCGTCAAGTGAAGCAAGGAATAGAGCAACATGCAACCATGTCCCGCCGACAGAACGAAGCGATCTCGATCCGGCCATTGGGGATCCCGCGGGTTGTGTCGCAAATGCCTCTGCCAGAGAACGTAGGCCATGGGCGCGGCTCCCAGCGGCAGACCGGGGTGACCCGAGTTGGCTTTCTGTACCGCGTCGATGGCGACGGTCCGGATCGTGTTGACGCACAGCTCGTCCAGCGAAACCGATGCTTTCATTCGATTCTCCTAAGGATGACTCCCGTACTGCGTTCGCTCGCCCGAACCTCGACTGAGCACCGGGAGAATACCAAGGGATCGACCCAGTCACAAGATCGGGTCGCGTGGGCTCGATCTCCGTTGCATGTTCCCACACGGCCTATTCGGCCCACATGCCCCGACCTTCACAAGAAGCTTCCTCATGCCTTGCCATTCGGCGTACAATCGGGCCTGCATGCCAGGTCAACCTATCGATTGGATCGTCTTTGCTTCGCTCGTCGCGGTCATGTTGGCGCTCGATCTGGGCGTCTTTCACCGCCAATCCCATGTGGTCCGGCTTCGGGAAGCGGTGGTCTGGAGCGCTCTATGGATCACGCTCTCGCTGCTCTTCAATCTAGGCATTTACTTCCACCTCGGCCCCTCGCCGGCCATCGACTTTTTCACCGCATACGTCGTCGAAAAATCGCTGAGCATCGACAATATTTTTGTCTTCCTACTGATTTTTTCTTACTTCTCGGTACCGCCGCTGTTTCAACACCGGGTCCTCTTCTGGGGAATCCTGGCGGCTCTGGTGATGCGAGCGTTCTTCATCGCCACCGGGCTCGCCCTCATCGAGAAATTCGAGTGGATCCTATATGTGTTCGGAGCTTTTCTCGTCTTCACCGGCATCAGGATGGCAGTGCGCGTCGAGGGGGAGATTCATCCGGAGAAGAACCCGGTCCTGAATCTCCTGCGGAGGTTCGTTCGCGTCAGCAAGGAGTATCATGGCGCGCAATTCTTGGTGAAGACCGAGAGCGGTTACATGGCCACACCGCTACTCGTCGCGTTAGTGGTCGTGGAGACGTCGGATTTGATTTTCGCGGTCGACTCCATACCCGCCGTCCTGGCGATCTCCCAGGATCCTTTCATCGTCTACACTTCGAATGTCTTCGCCATCCTGGGTCTGCGGGCGCTCTATTTCGCGCTCGCGGGAATCATGGAGCTCTTCCACTATCTCCACTATGGCCTCGCCGCCATCCTGATCTTCGTCGGAGCGAAAATGCTCCTCTCGTCTGTGTATCACGTACCGACCGCCTTAGCCCTCGCCTTCATTGCCGTCACGGTCACCGTCTCCATCGTGGCCTCGGTCTTGAGCGTCAGATCGACCTCCTAGACACAACAACATCTGGGCCCGTCTCTGGCAGACTACGCAATATCTTGACCTCCCGGCCCTGAGGGCTTATGATGCCGGTGTTCCACGCGCCGACAAGCGGACTCGCTCGACTCACTTATTCGGAGGTGCTGCTTATGTCCAACCGGTGGCTGATTCCCGGGCTCTCGTTCACGTTCTTACAACTGGCCGTCGTCCCGAACGGCATCGCGCAGGGGGTCATCTTCCCGAGCGTGGGTGCGGTGAACCGCGCGATGTCCGGCGCTTCGACCGCGGCCCCGCTGGATCCGGCAGGCGCCACGTACTGGAATCCAGCAACGATGAGCGCCTTCACTCAAACCGAGATCTACGTCGGCGGTGACTTCGTCTACGGTGATACGTTCATGGCTTCCTCGGCAGAGTTCCTCGGTGCCGCGGGCGAAAACCGCAGCGATAGCGGTTTGTCGGCGGCACCCGTCATCGGCGTGATCAGCCGGCCGGGTAACTCGTCCTACACTTTTGGATTGGGTATCTATTCCCTTCTCGGCCGGACGGTCGATTTTCCGGGAGACAGCTCCAACCCCGTGCTGGCCCCGTTTGATCCACCGAGGTCCTTCGGTTTCGGTCCGGTGTCGGCGAGCCTGACAGGCCTCCAGGTCTCGATGTTGATGTCGAAGCAGCTTTCCCGATACATCGCCGTCGGCGGGGGCCTGACCGTCGACTCGGTGAGCCTATCTCTCGATCCCGCGTTGTTCGCGGATCGAAACGCGAATGGTACCTACCCACCCGCCACCAACAGCCGACCTCGCTGGGGCTCGGGTTTCCAAGTCGGCATCTACTACTC
>JBOGJF010000810.1:0-5664 GCA_050747785.1 Vicinamibacteria bacterium | reverse complement strand
GGGTGGCGGATTCGAAAAGGCATCGAGGTCCACGGGATTCGGAATGACAGAGATGAGCGCCGGCGGGACGCCAAGGCGCTCGAGCTGTCGTTTCTCGGCTTCGGTCACGGCAATCACTCGCCGGGCCCCGGTCAGAACGTCGCGCCCGATGGTGTTGTCGAAGACCCATTTCGCCACGCGTCGGCGCTCGATGCGCGGCGCGGTCCCGTTGGGCGCCACCAGGTAGGGGATGCCTGCCCGCCGGAGCTCGGTGGCCGCGATGCTACCGGGCAGGTGGTGATATCCGTGCAGGTGTGCCACGTCGAACTCTTCTCCGTGTTGCCGGAGGTAGCGACGCAGGCCGAGAGGCATGAAAAACTGCTGGTGATACGCAAGATGGTTGGAAACGTTGGGAAAGGTATGGACCTCAACACCGTCCTTGTCCCGTACCGGCTCTCCGGTCAAACCTGGGTCGGTTCTGGAGTTGGCGTCTCTCGCATCGGTCGTGCAGACCGTGACGCGGTGCCCGAGCCGAACCAATCCTCGGCAGATGCTCGTCACCACGCGCGGGATGCCACCGTAACCCCAAGCCTCACGATAGTAAGGAGTCACATGCAGGATATGGAGCGACCCCCTGGTTCGCATGGTTTGCACCGACCGAATGTGTTGGAGAATGTAAAGTCTTATATTATAATACCATACAAGTTTCTGCCAACCCAAGACGAGATGAACGCGGACGCCGATGGTCTCGACTAGTGTGAGGGCGCCAAGCGCCTATGTTCCTGGGTTGATCTGGACCCTGGTACGGACCGATTTCAAGGCCCGCTACCATGGGACGGCGGGCGGTTACGTCTGGGCCTTGCTCAAGCCCCTCTGCATGTTCGTCGTGCTGCTCGGGGTGTTCTCGGTGATCTTCTCCACCGATCCGAACTACAATCTCAACCTCATCATCGGTCTATTTCTTTGGGATTTCTTTTCCGAGTCGACCAAGGCGGGCATCGGCTCGCTACATGCCAAGGGCTTCCTCATCACCCGCGCCAAGTTCCCGAATTGGATCGTGGTCTTGACCTCGAGCTCGAACGCGCTCTTCACGTTGATGCTCTTTCTGGTGCTCATCATCGGTTATATCTCCGCTTTCCGGCATGCCTTGAGCCTCGTGGAGGTCGTGCTTCTCGGCTATTATTTGATCGCTTACTTTGCCACCGTCTTCGGCTTCTCACTCGCTTCCAGCGTCTTGTTCTTGAGGTATCGGGATCTGAATCAGATCTGGGATCTGTGCCTTCAGGCGGGTTTCTTCGTGGCGCCGGTGATCTATCCCTTGCACATCATTCCGGAAGGGTTACATTTCTACTTGTACCTCTGGATGCCGACGCCTTTCATGCAGTTCATGCGCTCGATTCTCGTGGATGGCGTGATCCCAACTGCTAAAGCCAACCTGTTGCTGCTGGGCAATGTCGTGGTCGTGCTCCTCGTCGGTGTCGTGCTCTTCAGGATTTTCGGTCCCCGGGCAGTAGAGGAACTCTAGGCGATGGCGGTCATCGAAGTGCACGACCTGCGCAAGAGCTTCCGAATCCCGAGTGCGAGGCGCGACACCGTTCGGGAGCATGCGCTGTCCTTCTTCCGTCGGCGCACGTTCCGGGAGTTACGTGTGCTGGACGGTGTCTCGTTCGACGTGGCTCCAGGTGAGACCCTTGGCATCATGGGCCGGAACGGTTGTGGAAAGAGCACGTTGTTGAAGATCATCGCGGGAATCTATCAGCCGGACGGCGGGACTGTCGTGAGCCGTGCTCCCATAACACCCATTCTGGAGCTGGGCGTTGGTTGGAACCCGGAGCTCGACGCCGTGGATAACGTCTATCTGGTTGGAACCGTGATGGGGATGACGCTTGCGGAGCTCGAAGACGCGACGCCAGGGATCTTCGAGTTTGCGGGCCTCACCGAGTTCAAGAGCCTCCAGCTCAAGTATTTTTCGAGCGGTATGGCCGCTCGGCTCGCCTACTCTATTGCCTTCCGGGCCGTTCGCCAGGGGGTGCTCATCCTCGACGAGATTTTCGCGGTCGGCGACGCCGAGTTTCGCGAGCGCTGCCGCGAGAGATACCGGGAGATCCACCATGCCGGGAATGCCATTCTTCTAGTGAGTCACAACCCCGATCACATTTCTAGTTTCTGTGAACGCGGCGTACTCCTCGAGCAAGGGCGCGTGGCATTCCATGGGACGGGCCAGGATGTGGCACGGGCCTATCTGGATCTCCTCGAGCAGCAGGAAGTGGCTGAGCTTGCGGGCGCACGAACGACAGGATAGGAGGGCGCGCTGAGCTCGACACCCAGGGTGTCGGTGGTGGTGACCTGCTTCAACCTGGGACGCTACCTCGAAGAGGCCGTGGACAGCGTCTTCGCGCAGACTCTCCAGGACTTCGAGGTCATCATCGTCGATGATGGCTCCACCGATCCCGACACCCGAGACCTTCTGGCCCGGTGGAACCGACCCCGGACTGAAGTGGTGGCAGCGGAGCACCGTGGCCTGCCCGCGGCGCGGAACACGGGCATTCGCCGCGCCCGAGGCGACTACATCTGCGCTCTGGACGCCGACGACCGTTTGGATCCGAGCTGGCTCGAGCGCGCGGCGGAAGTCCTGGACCGCGATCGCCAGATTACCTTCGTCTCGCACTGGTTCCGGACGTTCGGTGCGGAGGAGTGGGAGTGGACTCCTGAGCGCTGCGATCTGGTCGCCCTGCTCGATCGGAACACCGTGAACGGTGCCGCGCTGGTTCGCAGGGAGGCTTTGCTCGAAGCCGGGCTCTTCGACGAAGAAATGAAAGATGGTTGTGAGGACTGGGATCTCTGGATCAACTTGGTAGAGCACGGTCACCGGGGCGTTATCATTCCTCGATTTCTGTTTCAATACCGCCGAAGAAGCGATTCCATGAGCTGGGGCATGCCCGAGCGCCACTTGAGTCTCTTTCGACGTCTCATCGAGAAACACGAGGCGAGCTATCGCGCTCACTTGCTCGAATTGTTTCAACGAAGAGAGCTCGCCATCTGTGACCTGCGCCGGCAGATGCTCCACCTCGACGAGGAGTATCACGGCTGGTTTGAACCGGAGCTCGATCGTCGGCGCCGGGAAGTCGGCGAGCTCAGAGCCAAGTTGGACGGAGGGTCGCGGACGGAGTCCCAGCAGCTGCGCCTGGAATTGGAGCGCTTAGCACATGCCCACCAGGATGCGCGCAACGAGGTCGCCGCTCTTCATGCCTCTTTGAGCTGGCGCGTTACCTCGCCTCTTCGCTGGATCTATGGGCAGTTGCTGCGGCTGACGGGAGTCGGGAAGGCATGAGCCGCCGGCTGGCCGTGGTGCTGCAGGGTGTTCCGGGTTTGCGCACACTCCTCGCGCGCCTCGAGGAGTTGGGACGCCAGACTCGCCCACCCGACCAAGTCCTCTTGCTGGATAGCGGAGGTCTCACCCGGCAGTTAGCGAAATTGAGTCGGCCTCCATCGATTTCTCACCTTCCTAAGATCCAGCCGTTCGATGTTCCCATCGAGGCCAATGGATCGGTGTTGCGCAATATCGCCATGGGTGCGGCGGAGACCGACGCGGTGTGCTTCCTCGAGCCGGGATACCGGATCGGGGAGCGCTACTTCGAGCGAGCGCTCGCCCTGATGACGTCACCGAAGGTCGGCTTCGTGACTTCCTGGTGGGAGCGCCGGCCTCCATCCGGTGAGAGCGAACGGTTCTCACCAGAATCTTGTGACGTTGCCGCGCTGCTCTCTCGACCAAACACGATTCATCGGGCTGCTCTGTTCCGTAAAAACGCCTGGGAGCGTGCGCGCGGCTTCGATCCTACCCTCGCCGCCGGCGAGGACTACGAGCTCGGTCTACGACTGCTCGGCCAGGGCTTCAGCGGCCGCCTGGTACGCGAGCGACTGGTGCGCCACGAGCCAGATCGTCTCTCGTCGTTTCAGAGGGAGCTCTGGAGAGAGAGATACGTGCCGACCGTGACTTCCATCTTCAACAAGCACAGAGAGGAGTTCGAGAGCAATGTCGCCGACGTTCTGGTCGGCAGGGAGGAAACGCTCATCGAGTTGGCCGACCGCTACCGGGTGACCATGACGCGGCGTGAGAGAGCGGTAAAGGAGCTCGAAGCTCTCAAGCAGGAGATCGATCAACTCACTCTCCAGCTAGGCGGCCGCGCTGGCCGGGTGGACTGGGGCGACCTGCGCCGCACCACACCCATTAGCTCCAGGTGGGGCTACGATCGCGGCAAACCCATCGACCGCTACTACATCGAGTCTTTCCTCCAAGATCACACCGAAGACATCCGGGGTCGTGTTCTGGAGATCCAGGAGGACGATTACTCCCGTTGGTTCGGTGGTGAACGAGTGCAGGCGATCGACGTGGTGGACTTTTGTCCGACGAATCCGCGCGCCAACGTTATCGCCGATCTGCGGCACGCCGGTGCGCTTCGTTCTGACAGTTACGACTGCATCATTCTGACTCAAACCATCCACGTGATTGACGACATGGAGGCAGTCATTCGCGAATCCCACCGACTGCTCAAGCCCGGCGGCGCATTACTCGTCACCCTCCCCTGCTTGAGCCGGGTCTCCCTCGAGTACGGGCCGGACGGCGACTTCTGGAGAGTGACCGAGTCCGGCGCGCGCCAGTTGCTAGCGGCAGCCTTCCCGGCTCACGCCGTCGAGACCCGTGTCTATGGCAACGTCATGGCCGCCACCGCTTTCCTTTACGGCCTTTGTTGCGATGAAGTGTCCTCTGACGAGCTCGACGCGACCGACCCCTACCATCCGGTCCTGATCGCAGTAAGGGCGAAGAAACCCGAAGCCGTGCGGAAGAGGCCGTTACCGAAGATACGCCCGAGCGGTGGTAGCGGTATCATCCTGGCCTATCACGGCGTCACACCCGGCCTGAGAGATCCACACGGACTCTTCATCGAGCCCGAGATCTTCTCGAAGCAGATGGCCCATTTGCGGAAGCACTACCGCCCCATGGGGCTCGTCGAGCTCGTCGCCACTGCTGAGACCGGCAAGCTTCCTCCCCGTGCCGTCGCGGTCACCTTCGACGATGGCTACCTGGACGCACTGACCGCCGTCTCCCCCATTCTGGTGAAACACAAGATCCCGGCCACTTTCTTTGTTATCACCTCGGCACTCTGCGGCGGCCAAGAGCACTGGTGGGACGTTCTGGAGCGCATCTTTCTTTCGGGTGAGCCCCTTCCAGCCGAGCTCACCATCGATCTCGAGGGTGAGTCTCGCCGCTTCTCTTTCTCGACCCCAGCGGATGCCGAAAGCGCCTACTGGACGCTCCACCGGTTCCTGTTCGCCAGCCCACTGGCGGAGCGCGGCGAGATCATGCGCCAGCTCACCGCGTGGAGCCATGTCGACCGGGAACGACTCATTCGCAGATCGATGACCGAACCTGAATTGAGGAAGCTGGCTTCGAGACCGCGCCACTCGATCGGGGCGCACTCCGTGCATCACCTGGCCTTGGGCCGCCAGCCAGACGAGACGCAGCGACAAGAGGTGATGGAATGCAGGGCGGTCCTCGATCGACTGCAGGTCCCCGCCGAGACGTTCGCTTACCCGTATGGTGATTTTGGCGAGGAGACCGTGCGGCTGGTACGCGCCGCCGGATATCGCCTCGCCTTGACGCGGGAGTGCGGGTTAGTCCAAGAA
>JBOGJF010000809.1:0-4632 GCA_050747785.1 Vicinamibacteria bacterium | reverse complement strand
AACAGATGAAACCCTTGCCGGTCATCGTGAGGACCTTCGACCTCACCCGCAATCAGCAGATCATGAAGATGGAGGGCCCGGAGCTGAACCCGGCGCTCGGCTTGAGAGCGACGCGATTGCTGCTTCGCAACGAGCATTACCGGGATCTCTTCAAGACACAGTTGCGCGCGCTGCTTCGCGCCCGCGTTCACGGAAACGTGAAGGTCATGTTCCCGATGATCAGTGGCGTCGATGAGCTGCTCGAGGCAAGGGAGGTGCTCGACGAGACGAAGGTGGAGCTCCGTGCCCACGGTCAAGCGTTCTCCGCCGATCTGCCCGCCGGCGTAACCTTGGAAGTGCCGTCCGCGGCGGTCACCGCCGATCTCCTCGCACCGCATGCCGATTTCTTCAGCATCGGCAGCAACGACCTCATTCAGTATTTTCTCGCCATCGATCGCGGCAACGAGACGGTCTCTTACCTCTACGAACCGCTCCATCCCGCGATGCTGCGCACGATTCGCTTCGTCGTCGATTCCGCGCATCGGGCTGGAATCCCGGTGGGCATGTGCGGCGAGATGGCGGCGGATCCGCTACTGGTGGTGATCCTGTTGGGGCTCGGCCTGGACGAGCTCTCGATGAACGCTCCTTTCATCGGATCGGTCAAGGACATCATTCGCAAGCTCTCGCTGGAAGAGGCGCGGGACGTGGTCGATGGAGCCCTGCGGCTGCCTACCGCTCAAGCGATATCGGACTTCGTTCGGGAGCGCATGGCCGAGCGGATCCCGCAAGGGCTCTACTGGTAAATCGAAAGAAGGCGCGCGCGTGTCTGGGGAAGTGAGCCGAGTCGAGAAGCCCTGGGGCTACGAGATCATCTGGGCGAAGACCGATCGCTACGTGGGCAAGGTGCTCCACATCGAAGCGGGTCACGCTCTGTCACTTCAGTACCACGAGGTCAAAGAGGAAACGATTCGTTTGAACAGCGGCAAGCTGATTCTGGAGGTGGAAGAACCGGGCGAGGCGCGGCAACGGATCCACATGCTGCCCGGCGACAGCTACCACCTCCGCCCGCGGACCATCCATCGCATGATCGCGGAGGAGACCTGTGACGTGCTCGAGGTCTCGACTCCCGAGCTCGAAGACGTGGTTCGGCTGGAGGATCGTTACGGCCGAGCTAAGGGGACCGCTACTTAATCTTGAAGCGAAATGCTCGGCTAGATTAGGTAGCCGTAACCTGATTAGAAGGGAACGTCCTCGTCCGTCGCTTGGAACGGCTCGTCGGGAGGCGGTGCCGAGTCCGGGCCCGAGGCGTCACGCGCGCCGCCGCCCTCACCACGGGTTCCGAGCATGATCATCTGGTCGGCTCGAACTTCGGTCGTATAGCGCTTGTTGCCTTCCCGATCGTCCCAGGAACGCGTCTGTAGTCGCCCTTCGACGTAGACTTGCCGCCCCTTGGCCATGTACTCCTTGGCTATCTCCGCGAGCTTGCCCCAGGCGACGACGCGATGCCACTCGGTGCGTTCCTGTTTCTGTCCGTTGGCATCGTTCCAGGTTTCAGAGGTCGCGATCCGTAGGTTGGCGACGGCCGTTCCGTCGCGGATATAGCGGACCTCGGGATCCCGTCCCAGGTTACCGACCAGTATGACTTTGTTGACCCCTCGCATGAGTTCTCCTTTCGTTGCGCGGTGGGCGGCTCACTGCTGACGCATGTTACGCAGCATTCCCTCCGCAGCCCGTGCCGCGGGCGTGTCGGGATAGTTCTGGATCACCGCCTCCAATTCCATTTCCGCGTCGGTGCGGCTACCCAGGGCCTCGAGCGCCACCGCCTTCTTGTAGGCCGCCTCGGGTAGCTTGTTGCTGTCGGGGTAGAGCGTGATCACCGCATCGAAGGCTTCGAGCGCCTCCCGGTATTGCCTCTGCGCGAGTAGACACTCGCCGATCCAGTATTGGGCGTTGTCCGCGAGGTCGCTTCCGGCATCGACGGCCAGGAGCTCCTTGAATCCGGAGATGGCGAGCGGGTAGCGCCCCTGCGTGTAATCGGTATAGGCCTGCTGGTAGAGGTCCGGGCCATTGATGGCGAGCGGCTGGACCGGCTGCATGGGTACCTGCGTTCCGTCTTCCGCCGGGGCCGGAGCGCCCGGCTCGGGAATCACGATCGGCTGGGTGGGGCGAAGCGATGTCAGCTCTCGACTCACGTTTCCGAGCCGGCCGTTCGTCTCGTCGATCTTTTCGGAAAGAACGAGCAGGTGCTCCTGAAGGGATTGCAGCGTGGTCCCGGTGTCCACCAGAGTTCGGCGAATGGACGCGTCCTGCTCCTGGAGCACACTCGACAACTTCTGCAAGGCTTGCTGGAGCTCGAGCTGATTGGCTTCGAGCTGCGACACCTGAACCTGCAGCCGACGCACCTCCGCCATGAGCTCGTCGTGCCCCTGGGCCGCCGCTCGCTCCGATGCGATGGCCGCGAACGCCAAGACAAGCAGTGAGACTCTTTTGCCTAACACGGTTGTTGCCCTTTCACTTTGATGTAATGACGAAATGGGCCCGCCGGTTCCTGGCCCAGGCGGCTTCGTCGTGCCCTGGGTCGACCGGGAACTCCTTTCCGTAGCTGATGGTCTTGATGCGCTCGGAGGGCAGGCCGCTGCTCACCATGAAGTTGTAGGCTGCCATCGAGCGTCTCTCCCCCAGCGCCAGGTTGTACTCCACCGTTCCTCGTTCGTCGCAATGTCCCTCGATCAGAACCGTCACCGACGGGTTGCGGCGCAACCATTGTACGTTGGTATCCAAGGTCGAGCGGGCCTCCCCGCTGAGCTCCGCGCTGTCATAATCGAAATGGATGTCGTCCAGAGGCGACTGGGCGTTGATGTCCTCGAGGCTGATGGAGAGGATGTCGTCCGATTCGTCGACGGGCACGAGATCGCCTCGGGAGGTGCCTTCCGTCCCGCCGCTGTCTCGCGCCGTGGCCGACGGAGTGGACGGAGCCGGAGGCCGCGTCTGCGTCGTAGCCGGTGGCCGTTGCGTCGAGCCACCGCACGCCGAGGTCAGGCCTATCCATGACAATCCCAGTAGTCCCAGCATCAGCGACACAGGGACGATGTGGCCTCTCCCGATATAGTCAGCAAGCTTCACGGTTCTCACAACGCGACCTCCTGATTTGTCTGAGCTTCGACCTGGCGCCACCCATTCACGATCTACTCTCCGGCCAACCCACGGTCAAATTCATTCTCACGGCTCCACGCTCTCCGGCGCTGGCCCCCATTTCGGCGTCGTGTTGTTTCCTTGCGAGGTCAGGGGACGCTGGTTGGAACCGTCGCGGTTCATCGTGAAAACCTGGGAGGAACCGGTGCGGGTGGTCGTAAAAACAAGATGCAGGCCGTTCGGGGACCAAGTGGGGCTCTCATTGCTCCCGCGACCCGTCGTGAGCTGCCGAACTTGCTGGGTCTCGAAATTGTAGACGACGATGTCGAAGGGCCCGCGCTCGATGCGCGAGGCCCAGGCGATCTCGCTGAACGAGCGCGAGGGTGACCATGTCGGGGAGTCGTTATAGGAACCCTCGTAGGATATGCGGCGAAGATTCAACCCATCGCTGTCCATGGCGTAGATCTGTGGCGCGCCGGCCCGGTCGGACGTGAACGCGATCTCACGCCCGTTGGGTGACCAGCAGGGCGCCGTGTCGATGGACGGGTGGTTGGTGAGTCTCCGCAGACCCGAGCCGTCCGTATTGATCACGTAGATCTCGGAGTTGCCGTCCCGGGTCGAGGTGAACGCGATTCTCCGGCCATCCGGCGACCAAGAGGGGGTGAAGGTCATGCCCGGGCCGGCCACCAGCGCCTCGCCGCGTGCTTCATTGATGAACGCGATGTAGAGATCCGGACGGCTGTTTCGATAAGAGATGTATCCCAGCGCTTGGCCGTCCGGTGACCAGGTGGGAGTCAGATTGAGAGAACGGTTCGCCGTGAGAGGACGCTGGTTCTCGCCGTCGTAGTCCATGACGTAGATCTCTTTGCTCTGCCCGCCGCGTCGGTCCGTAGAAAACGCGATCCACGTGCGGGCGACGCCCCGGTAGTTCCCGGCCTGGAGCAGAATGTCGTCGGAAATGCGATGCGCCATGGTTCGGACGCCGGAAGCGGGGCCCTCATAGCGTTTGCCGAATACCATCTGCTGCGACTGCACCGCGTAGAGCCGCACTTCGGAGACGAGCCGGTTCTCTTGGATCTCGGCCGTTCCCACGATCAGAATGTCGGTCCCGATGGACTCCCACTGATAGTAATCGATGGAATTGGGGCTGACGTTCTCGCCCGCGATCTTGTAGAGGTGTTGCGGCACCAATCGGTAGATCGAAGCGTACTCGAGATCGCTCCAGACGACACTGGACAGGACCTGGGCCGATTCGGCCGCGGCGCTCCCGCGCAACGCAAACGTGGGTAGGGCCATGTAGACGGGGCGTCCCGGCCGCGCCACCTGCACGTACCAGTCCGTGTCCTGCGGGCTCGGGGTAGCCGGTTGAGTCTCTTGGGCCGGTTGAGCCTGCTGGGCCGAGAGAGCTCGCCCCGGGACTCCTTTCAGTGCCGCGGGGCCCCACCCCGTCCCGCTCCTCAGTGCTCCCTCGCTCCTCGCTCGGGAGCTTCCAAGGGCTGACGGCTCCGGCTCGCCCTCCGG
>JBOGJF010000808.1:0-2648 GCA_050747785.1 Vicinamibacteria bacterium | reverse complement strand
GCCGGGGGCTTGGGCGATCGAGTGAAGAACCAATAACCACCACCCGAGAGCACGAGGGCCGCAACGCCGGCGGCGACGAGCCCTAGCGGCGGGCGCGAAGCCGCTCGCCTCCTGCTCGGAGAGCTCGCCCTGAGCTCCGGTGCAACCGCATACGGTTTCGTGATCGGCCCCACGTGCCGCGGTCCGGTCGCGCCCTCGCGAGAGTATCTCTCGGTAAACCCCTCGAGGGCCTGCATCAGATGACTGTCCGGGTCATCGGTTTCATCCGGCGGCAGCGTGAGCGTTTCCTCCGGCTCCGGCTCGAGCACGGCCGTTTCTTCCCCCGTACCAAACGGATTCGTTTCCTCCGAGACGCGAGGGGTGACTTTCTTTTCCGCGGCCTCGATGCCTGCCGCCAACAGCTGATTGACGTCGATCGAGACTGGGACGCGGTCCACATCTGGCAACGTCTCGTCGTTCAGCGCGACCTCCGCCTCGGGGCTGGCGAGGATATTGGAAATCGTCTCCCTGACCTTCAGGCGGACGGCGTTTCTAATCTCGTCTTCCGACATGGCGCCGAGCTCGACGAGTCTTCTTCCTAGCAGCGAGGCCTTGCGGCCCAGCAGGTCCTCGGCTTGCTTCACCTTGTTCGCTTTGACGATGTCTCTCTCCGCCAGGAGATACCCCATGGATTCTTCGCGAAGGTTGGATGTGGCCGCGACGATGGTTCCTTGCTCGAAGTAGAGCCGTCTTTCGACACCCGACTCGGTCACGATCAGAGTGCCGGTCTTTTTGGATGCCGCCAAGGCGCGCAGGTGGGCGAAGAAGCGCGACTTGCTGACGACTCTATCCTTGATGTTCATGGCTCGTGCCTGGATCCAACCGGGGCTCTCCCTTCCAAAGGGTTGGAAAGGCGGTATTTCCGGAAGATCGCCTATTAATGATGTCTCGGGCTTTGTCTAATCATATCATCGTTTTAGGGCGCTGTCAGTCCGGGCTCTATTCAATGCCGCGGGGCCCCACGCATCGGTCTATCAGTGCTCCCTCGCTCGTCGCTCGGGAGCGTGCAAGAGCTGAGGGCTCCGGCTCGCCTGGAGACGAAGAAACGGAGATTGTCATCATGCGGGGCGACCGTTATGATGGATGGAGCTCCAACCGAAAAACGAAAACGAGCGAAGGAGAACCATTCCCATGGGGATCTGGACCCGGGTACGGTCCATTTGGGAGAACCAGGAAGCGCTGGACTCGACCGCGGAGGCCCTGCTGATCAGCTTCCGGAGAATACGGGACGAGTACCCCGAGCGAGACCCCAATGCCTGGCTCGCTTGGGGCCTCGCGACGCGATCCGGTTTCGGGCACGTCGAGAAACAGGACCTCTTGATCTTGAGCGCGTCCTACTCCATCGTGGACGAAGAGCGCGCGGCCGGCCTCCTCGCGTTATCGGTCGTCTTGCAGGAATACCCGGAGATGAAGCACGTGATCGCCGAGAGGCAGCACGAGCTCTACCTGCCCATCGATTTCGCCATCCGCAACGGGACGTTCCTCGAGCGCTGGAAGGAAACGAATCCGTGGACCGACGCGAGCTTCCCCGCCATCGAGCAGGAGCTCAAGCAGGGTCTCCTCGCCGGGGTACCCTCCCGTGCGGCCGAAAAAGTCCACATCACCTGCCCCACCTGCCGCCGCGAGCTGCGTATCCCGGGCTTCACCGGGGGCAAGAAGATCCGCTGCCCTGGTTGCGAGACGATATTCTCCGTGGATGCTGGAACGCCTGCCACGAAGTAGAATGCCTCCGAAAGCGGAGGAGAACCATGAAAAGACTCGTCCTTTTGACGATTGTGTCCTTCTTGATCGTCCCCCTGAATGCGCGCCCAGCCCGAGCCCAGGCCCAGGCCGGCTTCGACAAACTGAAGACCCTGGTTGGTGAGTGGGAGGGTCGAAACAGCGAAGGGGTTCGCGCCACGGCGACCTATCAACTCGTCTCGGGAGGCACCGCCCTGATGGAGACGTTGTCGACCGAGGGCGAGTCCTCCATGGTGACCATGTATACCCTGGACGGAGAGCGACTCGCCTTGACGCATTACTGTGCCGCCAATAACCAACCGCGAATGCAAACATCACCTCTGACAGACGTCCCCCAGACGTTCGATTTTCGGTTCACCGGCGGCACCAATCTCGAGAACGGGAGCGCGCCGCACATGGACGGTCTAGTCGTTACATTCGAGGATGCCGATCACTTGACGCAAAGGTGGACTTGGAAGGACGCAGGGAACGAGCAAATCAGCGAGTTTCGCTTCACCCGGAAGCGGTAACCTCGCTATCCGCGCAGGCACTGCCCGCTCCTGCTCGTGTTCTTCCCGTCGCCGGGCTCTTGAAGATCGGAGCCCGCCCACGTGTTATAACTCCTCTGTCTCTCAACCCGGAGGTTCCCCATGCCCTACGACAGCTGGACCGGGGCGCTCGGCAACCAGTTCCGCGAGCTCTACCAAGCCGCCGTCGAGTACGTGCCCCAACTGGTGGTGGCCCTCACGTTGATCGCCTTGGGTTGGCTCATCGCCTGGTTGCTCCGCCGACTGACGGTCCGGTTCCTGGCCAGACTGAATCGCTTGCTTCCCAACCGCGCCAAGACCGCCGACACGGTGAACGAAGGCGTCGAAGGGTTGGCCTCGCGA
>JBOGJF010000807.1:0-12861 GCA_050747785.1 Vicinamibacteria bacterium | reverse complement strand
CTCCAGAAGGCGTGAGACTTCGTCCGGAAAAAGCGACCGGAAGGCACCCGATGCGAGCCCGCGGTCGTTCAAGAACCCCACTCTCTCCCGATGGAGCTGGATCACGGGGTGGCCGATGGCCCTGAATAGCCGGCCGATCTCCCGGTAGCGCCCCTCGTTCAGGACGACGCGCATCCGCGTGGTCGTCAACGATTCGGACGCTTGGCGCCGATGCGGGCTCGATATCACCCGAACCGAAGTCACCTTCAACCAGTCTCCGTCGACCCGAATCCCGGTTCTCGCCTTGCGAAGACTGCGGTCGCTTGGCACGCCGCGAACCGTGACCGCGTAGGTCTTGGTAACTCCGTAGCGGGGATGCGCCACCCGCTGAGCGAAGTCGCCATCGTCGGTGAGCAGTAGGAGCCCCGACGCCGACATATCGAGCCGCCCCACCGGGAAAAGCGAGCGCAAGGCGATGGGCAAGAGCTCCATGACCGTCGGCCGACGACGCGGATCGGAGCGCGTCGTTACGTACCCGGTCGGCTTGTTCAGCAGAATGTACCGACGGGGGCGATCGGGGTGCACCCGGACTCCGTCCACTCGGATATCGTCCTGACTCGGATCGACCTTGACGCCCACCTGGGTCACGACTTCCCCGCCCACTCGCACCCGACCCTCCAGGATCAGTTGCTCGGCCCGGCGTCGTGAAGCGAGCCCGGAGCGAGCGATCGTCTTGTGAAGCCGCTCGAGGAGGGGACCGGGCGCGGTTCTCGGTGCCTCGGATGACCCTGAAGGCTTGGGCGTACTGGATGCCCTTCTTCGAGACAAGGCTTCCTTGCGATCCGCGGCGCCACGTGGACGCTTGCCGCGATTGCGTCGGCGCCGAGTCTCGGCGGTCTTACTGGATGTCATGGGGCGGGATGTCATCGGCTGGGGCCGATTGCGACCGGCCTTCCGCTGAGGAGTCATCTGCCGCTTGCGGGGTCTCTTTGATCTCGCCGAGATCTTCGGCATCTTTCATCACGTCCCCCAGCTGGCTTGCGATCTCCTCGCCGAACACCTCGGCCATGTCCTCGAGGTTCGGCAAATCGTCGAGCCCCTTGAGCCCGAAACGAATCAGGAACTCCTTGGTGGTGCCGTAAAGAAGAGGTCGACCCACGACTCTCTTGCGTCCGGTGATGCGAATCAGTTTTTTTTCCAAGAGAGTCCGAACGACCCCCGCCGAATGAAGGCCACGAAGCTCCATGATCTCCGGGACGGTGATCGGCTGTCGGTAGGCGATTGCGGCGAGCGTCTCGAGCGCCTGGATGGACAGACGAGACGGTGGCTTCGACGAGAAGAGTCGGCTGATGCGCTCGTGGTACTCGGGCCGGGTCGTGATCTGATAACCGCCCGCTACCCGGGCGATCTGGAGCCCCCGTCCACGCGCGTCATAGGAAGCCACCAGCTCCTCGACCGAGGACCCGATCGCATCGCGCGAGGCCTCCGGAAGAGCTTTGGCGAGATCCTTCACCGAAAGGGGCTCCTCGGCGGCGTAGAGCAAGGCCTCGATGTTCGCGCGCAGCTCCTCCTCACTAAGAGGCCGGAGAGGGACTCCCGCTTCTTCTCCGGAGCTCATGTCCTCGGCCGGAAGGCTATCTTCCGCAGAGACGCGCGGCTCGGTGTTCTGCTTCAAGCTCATTCACCATCCTCAGTCGGCTCAGCCGGCTCAGCCGGCTCAGCCGGCTCGGCCGGCGCCATCCCAACGTCGGGATCGGATCTCTCGACGCCTGGAATCCGCGGGACCTCCACCGCTTCGGCAGGCCGCGAGACATGAATCGTTCCGAACGGTTTCTGCTGATAGATACGAAGGACCTGCAAACGCACCATCTCCAGGATCGCCAGAAAGGTCACCACCAGGAGAATCCGGCTGGTGACGCCCTCGAAGAGCTGCTCGAAGGACACGCTGCTCCCCGGCGAGACGCGATCGGAGAGAATTTGAATCATCTCTTCGACCGTGACGGTCTCCTTCTCGAAGGTGATGTCGCGCCGCTGCCGCAGGCGCTCCATGACCGAGCGAAAGGCGGTGAGGAGCTCGAAGAGGTCGACATCGACGAGGTCTTCTTGGTTGTTCGCCTCTTCGGTGCGGATGGAAGCGAGGGAGGTCTCGGAACGGAGCCACACCGCGCTCCGAAGCGTCTGGCGCTCGTACAGAACCTGTGCGGCCTCCTTGTAGCGCTGGTATTCCAGGAGTCGCGCCACCAGCTCGGCGCGCGGATCTTCGATCTCGTCTTCAGTTCCGTCCTCGTGCGGCGGAGGAAGGAGCATCTTGGACTTGATGTGAATCAAGGTGGCGGCCATGAATACGAACTCGCCCGCCACGTCCAGATTCAACTCTCGCATGAGCTCCAGTGTTTCGAGGTACTGCCGTGTGATCGCGGCAATGGGGATGTCATAAATATCGACCTCGTTCTTTCGGATGAGATGGAGGAGAAGATCGAGCGGTCCGTCGAAGACGGGCAGCCGCACATGGTAACGGGGCTCGATGGGCTGATTCTCGTCATCCGAGGGAGGCCCCAGATAGAGCTCGGCCGTCGTCATGTCTCCCATGACGCGCGTCCCGTCTTTGACACGCGGATCGGTCGGCTGGTCGGCCTTGCCTGGTATCATCCGTTTTTCTCCGCCGGCGGGAGCTTGAGCGCCGACCGCACTTCCTGCATCGTCTCTCCGGCTACCCGCCGGGCTTTCTTTGCCCCGCTTCGTAGCATCTCCCAGATTTCCGCGGACCGGGCCTCGTACTCCTTGCGTTTCTCCAGAAACGGTTTCATCCGCGACACGAGATGATCCGCGAGGGCATTCTTGCAGTCGATGCAACCGATGCCGGCGCTGCGACAACCCTCGGCCGCCCAGGTCCTCGTGTCCTCGGTCGAGAATACCTTGTGGAGATCGAAGACGGGACAGACGTCGGGGTTACCCGGATCACTCCGACGCTTGCGAGCCGGGTCGGTCACCATCGTGCGGAGCTTCTGGCGTATCGTCGGCTCGTCATCCGATAAATTGATGGTGTTGTTGTAGCTCTTCGACATTTTTCGCCCGTCGGTTCCCGGAAGTTTGGGAGTCGGAGTGAGCTTGGTTTCGGGCTCGGGGAAGACCGGCCCGTAGAAATTGTTGAAGCGGCGCGCGATCTCTCGGGTGAGCTCGACGTGAGGCTGCTGATCGGCACCCACGGGAACGACGTTCGCCTTATAGACGAGAATGTCCGCGGTTTGCAGCACCGGGTAGCCGAGAAATCCATAGGTGTAGAGATCCTTGTCCGCTAGCTGTTCCATCTGCTCCTTGTAAGTGGGCACCCGCTCGAGCCAGGGAAGCGGCACGACCATCGACAAGAGCAGGTGCAGCTCCGCGTGCTCGGGAACGTGGGATTGCACGAAGAGAGTGGACCGCTTTGGATCGAGCCCGGCGCAGAGCCAGTCGATCGCGACCTCGAGCGTATTTCTTTCGATCGCGCTGGGATCGGCGTAGTCGGTCGTGAGCGCGTGCCAGTCCACGATGCAGTAGTACGTCTCGAACTCGTCCTGCATGGCCGCCCAGTTGGCAAGGGCTCCCACCAGGTGTCCCAGGTGAAGAGTTCCGGTGGGCCGCATCCCGGAGAGGACTCTCTTTCGAGGTTTCATCGGCTCGGGCCCGACAGGCTCAACGGTTTCAACAGGCTCAACCGGTCAATCCCCCCTGCGCGAGATTCAGTAGGAAGAACGCGATGGGGTAGGCGACGACCGCCATGACCACGCCGAGCGCCCCGGTTATGAAGAGCCCGATCAGGATGAACCACCCGTACGGCTCCATGTATCGGTCGTACAGATCGCCCCATTGGCGGGGAAGCCCCCAAGATGCAATCCAGGAGCCGTCGAGCGGCGGTACCGGAATGAGGTTGAACACGCCCAGCACGACGTTTAGAAAGATGCCGGTCCAAAGGAGGTAAAGCGCTGGACTCTGTGGAGGAACGAATCGGACGGCGATGGCGTAGAAGACCGTGAAGACGATCGCCAAAAGAAAATTGCTCGCCGGTCCCGCGCCGGAAGTCAAGATCTGACCCTGCCGAAAATTCTTGAAGTAGCGGGGCTGAACCGGGGTCGGCTTGGCCCAGCCAAAGAAGACACCGCCCAAGAACAGCCCCATGAGAGGGAACAATACGGTGCCAATCGGATCGATGTGGACCATCGGATTCAGTGAGATGCGGCCCTCTCGCAACGCGGTATCGTCCCCCTGCTGGAGCGCCGTCCAAGCGTGCGCGCTCTCGTGGACGCTCAATGAGAAGAGAAGGATAAGATAGCGGGTGAGGCTCTCGAGTAACTGCTGAGGCTCCAAGGTCTCCTCTGGGAATGGTTTCCGGCCCCGACTGTTTCGATCAATGACCGGCGGCATGGTAGCACACGGGGCTCCTGCGGTCAACTCTCGATAAATAAAGGATTTAAGCGGGCGGGTTGAAGACTCTCAGCTCATCTCAGCCAAGTGCCGGTGCACGCGCTCCGCAAGGCGCGGTCCCACTACGGCCGCCAACTCCGCCACCGTGGCATCCTGGACACCTTTGAGACTCTTGAAGCGCTCCAGGAGGAGCTTCTTCTTTCGGGGGCCGATACCTTGGACATCGTCCAGCTTGGAGTGAAGGGTGCGCGCCGATCGCCTTTGCCGATGGAAGGTCACCGCGAAGCGGTGGGCCTCGTCGCGGATCCTCTGAAGGAGTTGCAGCGCCGGGGAGCTCTTCGGTAAGGCCAAGGGCTCGGGTCGGCCCAGCTGGAAGAGCAGCTCTTCCTTCTTGGCGATGCTCACCAGGGGCAGGTGGGACAAACCGAGCTCGGTGAGGGATTCGTAGGCGGCTCCGAGCTGGCCCTTGCCCCCGTCGATGAGAATGAGATCGGGCTGCTCCGTACCTTCCTCCAGAACCCGTCGGTAGCGCCTCAGAACCACCTCCCGCATCGAAGCGAAATCGTCGGGACCGCCGACCACCGTCCTGATCTTGTATTTGCGGTGCTCGTTTCGCTTGGGTTGGCCGTCCTCGAAGACGACCATCGAGGCGACGATGTCGCTGCCCTGGATATTGGAAACGTCGAAGGCCTCGACGCGGCGCGGATCGTCGGGCAAGTCCAAGATTTCGCGCAGGGCCTTGAGCCGCGCCGCTGCCTGGCGTCCTTCTTCGCGGTTGGCGAGCTCGAAAGTGAGCCGGGCGTTGCGACAAACCAGATCCACCATCCGGCGTTTCCCGCCCCGTTGGGGCACGACGATCTCGACCTTCCCCTCCTTGCGGCCTGAGAGCCATTCCTGGACCAGCTCGCGCTCCGGGAAATCAATCGGGACGTGGATCTCCGCCGGCAGATACCGATCCAGCTCGTAGTATTGCTTGAGCGAAGAGCTCAATAGCTCCTCGTCGTCGAGAGCCTCCAGCTTGTCGAGAGCAAAGCTGTCGCGATCGACGACTTTGCCCGATCGCATCGAAAAGACCTGCAGCACGGCTTGGTCGCCCTCGCGATAGAGACCGAAAATATCTCGCTCCTCCCCGCGTACCGTCGCCATCTTTTGGCGGGTGCCGAGATCTTCGAGCATCCGGACCGTGTCCCGCAGACGGGCGGCCTCCTCGAACTGCTCGGCCTCCGCCGCTTGGTGCATTTGCTTCTTGAGGGCGGCGACGAGGTCGTCGTTCTTGCCCTCGAGGAAGAGCCGGGCGCTCTCAACCGTCTTTCGATAGTCCTCGAGCCTGGCGATGGTCTCGACGCACGGCGCGATGCAGCGCTTGATTTGATACTGGAGGCAAGGTCGAGCACGGTGGCCGTCGAGCTTCTCGTTGCAGTTTCGAATCCCGAAGAGTCGGTGGAGCAGGTTTTGGGTCTTCCGCGCCAGGCTCGCGGGCACATAGGGACCGGAATAGACCTCACCATCGGTTCCCGGTCGGCGCACGACGTAGATGCGCGGGTATTCCTCTCCTACGGTGAGCTTCAGGTAGGGATGATTCTTGTCGTCTCGGAGTAGAACGTTGTAGCGCGGTTTGTGGGTCTTGATGAGGCTGTTCTCGAGAACGAGGGCTTCCCGCTCGGTGTCGGTCGCGACGACGTCGAGATCCAGGATGGAGTCGACCAGGCGGTCGAGACGTGGGCTATCGATGCGCGACCCGTGGAAATATGAGCGCACGCGATCCTTGAGGGAGCGCGCCTTGCCGACGTAGAGGATCTCTCCGCCCCGGCCACGAAACAGGTAGACGCCTGGCGAGGGGGGTAGCTCGGCCAACTTTTGCTGCAGTGCGTCGTTCATCGCCCGCGAGAAAATGAGTGTTTGGAAGGATTATAACGCGGAGGATGGAGGTGGCTGTGACGTCGCCCGGACGGGCAGCGGGAGCTCGACTGCACGAAGGACTAGACCAAGGAAACTTCCTGCGTCGCCGCGGCGACCACGAAGCACCGCTCGTTGTTGGAATCGGGATCCGCGGGAATCAAGAAGAAACCGGACCGGCCTGCTTGATAGCCCATGCTCGTTCCGAGGATCTCCTCTCCGTCGGTGAAACGCACCCGGATTTTTCGACCCAGGGGCGGCTTGGACGGGTCGAACTCCTGCTTGTCGTTGTGCGCGGGCTGCCCCTTGTAGTCCTTCACGAAAAAGATGGCTTTCAGCTGTGAAACGAGCACTTCGACCGGCTTGCTGCCCACCGGAGCGTCGATTTGATTGACGTGGAAACGCTCCTTGTTGGGAAAGAAGTCGCTCGTCGTACCCTTGAGGATGCGCCCGTCCTGGTAGTGCACGACGATCTTGTTTCGCACTTGCACCATCTCTAGGATCCTCCCCGAAGGAAGCATACAACATCTGCGGAGGCTCTTGGCAACGGCGGGGATGGCCAAACAGCCACGGCATAGCCACTAACAGCTCGGGGGGACATTGCCGGTAGCCGGGGAGTATCGACCATCTGTGGCGTCGCTTCCCGTGGCAGGACTCTGGCCATGGCGAAACAACACACTTGACCCTGGCTCCGAAATGTTGGAGAAATACGCCCGAGGGTGGAGGGGTCTACCGAACCGCACTCGTCGCACAGCTCGTCTCCCAAGTCGACCCTACCGACTCCCGTTCGCAAACGGCTCCTCGGCTCTCGTCCGTGCCCAATCGAGAGGGGGTGTGCCAATGCGACTCATACCCACGACGCGCGCGTCCGCGATCGTCGTCTTCTCAATCATCGCTTTTCTCGCTGCCTGTTCCACCCCGGAGGAACAACTTGTGAATACGTTCCTAACGGCCGTGCGAGACGGTCAGGAAGACATGATTCGGGGAGTATCCCTCGTGGACCTTCCCGAAACGGGCATTCAGTCCTGGGAGATCATCGAGGTCGGCCTCGAGGCAACCGAACCCTATCGCCTCGCGGAGCTCCGCAAAGCGTTCTTCGACGCGACCCAGGCTTGGGAGTCCAAGGTCGATGACAACGACAAGTTCGTGAACGACAACCGGGAGGAAACGCTTCGCTATCGAAAAGAGATCGGGACGGATCCCGGCTACAAGTTCCCGAGCGGGGCGATGGCCGAGTATCAAGAGGAGTGGGAAACGCGGGAGGCGGCAGCAAAGGAGCTGGAAGAAAAGGTGCGAGAAGCGGACGAAGCGCTCAAAAAGGAGAGAGACAGCGTCTATATGTCCGCGAACATGGCGGTGAGGGATGGTTTCGAAGGTGACGTGACGGTCAAGACCGTCAGGGTCAACGTGAACGGCGGTTCCGGCTCGAAGACCTACGCTCTCACTTTACGCAAGTACAACGTCGTCGATTCGGAAACCGGGATCACACCCATGTCGCGGTGGATCGTCACGGACATCGAAGGCTAATCCCCGCGTCGCTAGCTGCCGGGTTGCGGCAAGGGTTCCCCGCGATGGGCCTGCCACCAGGCCCGCCAAGCGGTGATTGCCGCGGCCTTGGCCGCGCTATCCGCTTGAGGATCGAAGGAGATTGGCTGTGCGGTCGCCCGTTGCAGCGCTTCCGAAGCCTGCATCTGGAGAAATGCCGGGGCGTCCGCCTCGAGCAAGTTGATCAGGGCCTCGACCCCCAGCGGGTTGCCTCGGGCGAGGAGGGCCTCTCCCGCTCGCAGCCGCGCCCACGGGTCGTCGGCGTGATACGCGATCTCCTCGAGCAGCTCACCGACTTCGCCGCTATCGACGCGGGCCAGCGCCTGAACCGCGCCCTCGCTCACCTTGAGCTCGCCAGTCCCCATCATCCGGTGAACGTCCTCTTTCACCGACATCAGACGCGTGATTGCCTCGGCCGGCGGCGTGCCCGTCGAGCTCTCGATGGCGGCCAGTGACTCGGCAGCGACCGTGACGGCATCCACCGGCTGTCCGGAGACCACTTCCGACGTGGGATCCACGTGGTCCTCCCCTGAGGAGATGGCAGAGGTCGTAAATGCGAGCCACAGTCCACCCGCTACGGCCGCACTGCCCGCTCCCACCCTCACGAACGCCGCAATCTTCTGTTCGGCACCCACGAGATAGTGGATGATACCGGCCAGAACAAGCGCGCAACCGAAGATGCATACCACTGCCGGTCCACTAGGAAGATCGTACGCAAAGGAAAGGGTCAGCCCGACCATGCTGACTAACGTGCCCACCATCCACCCAACGACCAGACGCCCGATGATGCTTCGCGCAAAGAGCATCGCGATCACGGTGGGAATGATCAAGAAGGAGAAAACGAGCAGGATCCCCGCCATCGGTACGCTGTAGGTGATGACCAGCCCAAACGATATATAGAAGAGAAAATCCCACCACCGTACGCTCCACCCCTCGGTCTCCGCGCGCTCCGGCTCGAGCGAGAGGGCCAGGAACCGCTTTCGATAGTGCCAGTGAAACAAGCCGATCAGGACGTAGGCAACCGCCGTCTTGCCGATAAGGGACCAGGGCGCCCAGAGGAGCGCACCGGTCAGCATCGCCTCCACGAACTCAGCACCCTGTGGCGCTCGATCGGCGATGAGAATCGTCGTGGCCGAGGCGACGGCAAAGGAGATACCGATGATCGCCTCCTTCGGAATACGTTGCTCCGAGAGCCGCAAGCCCGAGAAAACCGCGGCGGCGATGAACGCGAAGATCAGGGAATAGACATACCCAGCCATCCCACTCGGCTCGTAGCCCAACAAGAAAGCAAACGTGGCTCCGAGCCCGGCGATCTGCGCAAGCGCAAGATCAACGAAGATCACGCCGCGGGAAACGACGTGGAGGCCTAGATAGACATGGATGCCCATCAAGACTAAGCACGCGACGAAAGGCGGCAGCAAAACCTCCAGCGCGAGATCCATGACTCTCTCCTAATCTATCGGCAGTCAGGAAACCCGGACCGCATGGCTTGGATCCAGGCATCGATGAGGCCGAAGTAGTCGGCAGTTGCTTCCGTGCTGCCCGTGTAGAGTGGAACGTAAAGGAACTTGGCGCCCGTTCGCTCGGCGAGCAGCTTAGGGATGTTCTCATCGAAGTAGTCGGCGACCCAGAGCACCTGAATCTTATCGTTGCGCATGAGACCGATCAGGTCGGCAACGTGGGCAGCCGAGGGCGGGATGCCGGGACGTCGCTCGATGTAGTTCGCGATCTGGATCCCGAAGCGGTCCGCAAAATAGCTCCAGTTGAGATGGTCGGCCACGATCGCCTTGCCGCGTACGCACTCCGCCGACCGCAACCAACCACCAAGCTTCGACGTCAGCGACTGGCCGCCCATCTGGTTGTTCTGGAGGAAGGGCAGGAGCTGATGCTGCATCTCGAGCTCGGCCAACTTGTCGCCGCCCACCAATCCCACCAACTCGGTGCCGAACAATCGCTCGTGTATGCGCCGCTTGAAATCCTGGAACCGCTCCTCGTAGTAAGGCGAGCTCTCCGGATCCACCCTCTGGAGGCCGACTCTGACGTTGTTGGCGATGAAGACCGCCCGCAGGGGGTCGGTGTGGATGTGGGGATTTCCGAAGAGGTGGATGTCCCCGCCGGCCCGACTCGGGTTCTCTGGCACCTCGAGCATGGGCACGCCGGTTGCCAGCGAGACGTAACCGGGCTGACCTTCGCGGATATTGGGGTTTCGCGACTTGTCGATCACCGCCGGCATCCAAAGCTCCAGATCCAGGCCGGTGTCGAGCAATAGGTCGGCTCGGCTCAGCATTATGGAGTAGCTGGGTTTGGCCTGAACGAAATGGGCGTCCTGCCGGGCCTCGGCAATGGCAGCCACCTCCCCCCGCTCGCCCACGATCTCTCTTGCGATGTCGCGGTAGACCGTCAGAGAGGCGACGACGCTGAGCTTCTCCTTTTGCTGCGCATGGGCATGGGCTGCTCCGAACGCCGCCAACGTCAATCCCACCGCACACGATCGCAGACCACGCATGGAACTTCCTCGACTTCTCGCTGTCCGTTCAGGTCGAAACCTCATCATCGCCTTCTGCCTCCACATTCTAATACTGCTCATGCTTGTGCGGTCCCAGAGACCAGGTCACCTGGAAGAAGAGTTGGTTCTCCCTCTCGGGCTCTTCGAACCTGCGAGAGCTGTAAGAGTACTGGGCGCGGAGCCGCACCCACTCGCTCTGCCACCAGTCGACATACGGTGAGACTCCCCATAGACTCTCGCCCGGTTCCTCGGGAAGCTCGGTCCAGTCGCCACGGAGCCCGAGGAACAATCGACGATTCAACTTGTAGGTCGCGTACGTGTAAGTGCCGATGCTCTCGTTGGCGCCTTCGGGACCGTCACGCCTCTGCCAGAGAAACTCGCCGCGAAGCCCGAGCCCCTCATAGAGAGCCGTGGCCGCCGGGCTCCAGGATAGATTCCAGTCGGTCCCCACGACCTGCGTCCGGAACTCGCCGAGCTCGTCGTTCACACCCGTCGACGCGGACAGCCCAACCTCGAGATACGTGGCGGGTGACAAATCCCAATAGTTCGTCTCGTGAAACGTGACGACGGGCGTATCGAAGCCCCGCCCCGAAAAACTCACGTCGTTCTCGTCGTTCGTCACCTGAACCCAGAGCTCGTTGTAGTCGCCGAGGAAGGGTCCCGGCAACCAGGAAAGAGAAGCTCCCACGCCGCGCAGACCATCTTCACCAAAGAACGCCTGACTCACCATGGGCCGGTTCGACTGTGGCAACGCGTGCTGGTGCCAACGGTTGAGCTTGCCGAAATCGTGGCGGTAGGCACCAAACTTGAGACCGAGCCCACCGGGTAGAGTGGTCCAGTCGATGTATGCCTCCTCCACTCCGAACTCACCCTCTTCTTGAACCACGAAGGCCTTCGCCAAGGAGAAGGGATCGAGAGCTGCTTGGAAAGCCAGCTCGAACTCGGCGATGCGGAACTGATTCCTTTCGGGGTCCCCGCTCACATCGGAGAGATTGAGGAAGGTGTCGCCACTCACCGAGATCTCTGGATTGAGCCGGTTGAGATTCCGAGCCTGCCCGGTGAACGACGGCTCACCCGTCTGCCCAGGGGGGCTACTGGCGCCGCCCGACTGGGCGCCGGACGCCTCGCCCAGGATACCGGCCAACTCCGCTTCCAGCGCGGCTCGATCCTCGTCGGTGCCTGGAGGGGCCTCCTCAGGAGTCGGAGCCTCTTCGGCAACGACGGGCATCGGCCGCGTGACAATCCCTCGTTCCAGGACGGCGAGCCGATCGCCATACTCGCTCCGTAACGACTCGAGCGCGGCCTCGAGCTCGGCCACTCGATTCTGGAGCGCCGTGACATCTTGTTCGCTCTCCTGGGCGGCAGCAACGTGGGGCACGGTGGCTAGTGCGAACGGCAATGCGAATGTCATCACGAAACGAATGCTGCTCAATCGATTCATTGAGTCCCCCAATCTGTCCATCGGCTCGATGCAGGTCATGCGTCCCGGCCAGGCCGATGGCACTCACCCGGTCCATCACAGAAACGGGGCTTGCCGAGAGCGATCCCGCTCGCGAGGAACAATAGGCCCGAGCGGGAGAGAACCTACGAGCGTGTGGGCGGAGAACGAGAGAGTCGCGTGAAACCGACGAAATGGAGCTTCTCGCCTTGCGAGAATGTGAACCCGCTGGACGCGCTGAATAGCGGTGCGGTGGGGCCGCCCCCCACGTGCAGCGCTACGCTGAAGATCTTGCAAACAACACACACATGGGCGGGTTTCACTTGGAGCGCGTGATCCGAGACGAGACCATGCCCGTTGCCCGGCTGACACGCTTCCACCGGAGACACTGGACGCAGGATGAGCTCGGCGTCCTGAAGGAGGTGGGAGGAGAAAAGCGGACCAGAAGCAGCGAATAGCGCGCTCAACCCAAGGGCGATGAGCGCTCTGCAGATCGCGTGGCTGCGCACGATGTTGACTCGGCTAACCCGGCGCCAGCCTAGCATCGAGTGGCGCGTCGATCAAGTCTGGCAACAGTATCGCCAACGGTGAGTTGGCAGCGCATCCGGGGCAGCGATGGCAATCGGTTAGTCAAGGAGCGCCGGCGCTCGCCTCACGGGGCCGCCCTTGCCCGACTCGGTACGGTGCGATCGTCTGCGGGGAACGCCAGTTGTCGAAGAGCGCCACGATCTGAACGCAGGCCAGGGTGCAATACGGGGCACAGCTCTTGGGCGTCGCAAACTCCCGTCGAACGTCCTCCCGCGTGTAGTGCTCGAGAGGAACGTTCGGGTAGCCTCTCTGCTGGGAGCAGTAGTGCACTCTACCTTCCTCGCAAACGTAAAGGTAACGGCCTCCGGCTCGGCAGCGCCATTTGTTCGGTCGGCCCCGCACCAGGTTCTCGCGAAACTTGCTGAATCGAGCGTAACTGAGCTTCCCAAACCCTCGCAGGCGCTCGTAGACTTTCATTTCCGCCTCATTGAGAGGCTTCAGGCGCCCGCGACCGTCATGAATGATCCCCAACGTCGTGCTGAAGCCAAGCTCGACCCCCCGCTTGGAC
>JBOGJF010000806.1:0-1951 GCA_050747785.1 Vicinamibacteria bacterium | reverse complement strand
TTCCGTGAGGCGGCTCACGACTCTGCCCCACATAGCCGACGTCGCGAGTTCGGCCTCGCTCGCGACCAGACGGTACATCTCGATCGCGAGCTTTTCTCCGGCATGGCTTTCGATCTCGAAGTCGAAGTTTTCGCCGCCGGCGACAGGGACATCGCGGCCGACTACGCCGTACGTTTGATGCCGCGTCGCGATGAGAAACGCGATAAGGCGCCCAGCCGCCTCTTCTTCCCATTGTTCCTTTGCCATGGCCGGTTCTGTTTATCCGCTCGCCAGCAGGTCGAAGCTTCGGAGTCCTGCGAGCAGGCTCGGCGCGATCCCCCGACCAATGCGCCCTGCATACAGAAGGTCGCTCACCGGTTGCGAGCCCAGATCGAGGAAGCCGGTCTCTCGCTTGATCCACACAACCGGCGCACGCTCGAGCGTCCTCGGCGCGCTGAAGCACGCAACCCACACCGGCAACCCGGCGAGTTCGCGGAGGATGTCGACGTCACCCGATATGAGCGCACGGAGCGTCGGGTCACCAAGCCCTTTCCAACCCCGTAGTGTTTCAATGTCGCGTTGGCGATACATGGCGATCCCGCGAGAGAGTCGGCTCACCGCGGCGAGGAGGCGCACATGTGGCGCTCCGAGTCCGTCCCACAGTGCCAGGATCTTCGCCCGTCGTATTCTCGGCCCATCACGCTGTTCCGGCGGAAGGTCCGCCTCGTCGCACATCAAGTAGGCATGAACGTTTTGGGAAGCGACCTCGCCTTCTTTCGAGTCCTCCGTGTCCATCGAGTCCCCGATAAAGCAGAAGCAGTCACGATACATGCTGAAGGAGATTGGCCGCGTCGTCCTGATACCGCTGAACCGCCTTTCAATGGCCATCGTTACGAGTCGCGCGCGCCTGGCGCGCGCGAGATATCCCGGAACTCGGTCCGTACAGAGGGCCAGTCGCCCTGGCAGATCACACGGAGCCCAGGCCGCGAGATGCGGTAGTCTCGGCACTGGATGTTCCCCCAGGGCCGCAGCCGCTTGATGAGCAAGCTCTCGATGTCAGCGAGAAGTTCTCGCGTAAGGCGGCAGCCGGGGGCCAGCTCAATCTCGCCCAACAAGACCGCGTGGTGGTAGATGCCGCGCTGTCGTTCGAGGTCATTCCAGAATCCCTCCTTGCCAGACCGATTCCACCGGCGCCGGACCGTCGTGCCGTCGGTCTTGCCGATGTAGAGGATCTCGGAACCCTCGACCGTACAGTACGCGTAGATGGCGCAGTCGGCGTACCAGCCGTCGTCTCCGTCATCGAGTTCGCGCCATTCGACGACAACGTTCATCGGGTCGCCAGCACCTCCGATCCCGTCGGCAGCGCTCCACGTCTCGAGTAGCCTCCGGCATGATCCGGGGAAGATCCGCCCCCTGCCAGGTTCCTCCCTCCGACCTGCGACCGCACTTCTGCCGCAGCCCACGGGGGCTGCGGCCCGTTGAGACGTGAAGGCCAGAGCCCCTCACGCACCACCCCACGCCTCTCGGTAAGCCGCGGCGGCAAAGCGCGATCCGCAGCCACACCCCTCCTCCTTGGCCCGCTCGAATACCTTGCCGCGGCGGCGGAGGACCTGATAGCGAAGCGTGTTCTTAAGACGCCCGCGGTGCCAGGCAGGGACGATCTCCTTGAGGAGTTCCGCCCCAAGCAAGACGCCCGCGAGAAGCGAGACGAACCCGATGGAGGGCTCGATGGGGAGTTCGAAGGCCGCCTGTGCGCCCTCAGACGCCTGGCCGCATCCCGGTCCCGCACGCTCGCGAGGCTGGTAGCAGAGGGCGCATGAGAGTCCATCGCCGAGCCGATGACGCGAGACGGTGAGGAGGAAGTCGCCGGTGCCGGTGGTGAGGACGAGTTCCGGGATCGGATCGAACTGCACCGCCCGGCGCGCCTCATAACGGTCGACGCACGAGACGACGAGCCGGAAGTTCCGCTCGG
>JBOGJF010000805.1:0-13502 GCA_050747785.1 Vicinamibacteria bacterium | reverse complement strand
GCTTGATCGTCTCGCGCGCAATCCGGTTGATGGCGGTTCCGTAATCTGGGCGATCAAGCAGCATGGCCTCGAGGTCGTCACTCCGACGCAGAACTTCAGCCCTGCCGACGACAACGCGATCCTCATGTATATCGAGTTCGGCATGGCGCAGAAGTACATCGATGATCTCAGCCGTAACGTCAAGCGTGGCCTCCGCACGAAAGCCGAAAAGGGATGGTGCCCCTACGCGCCTCCGCTCGGCTATCTCAACAGCAAGACCGGTGCGAAGGGAGAAAAGACCATTCTCGCGGATCCCGAGCGTTTCGCGCTCGTCCGGCGGATCTGGGATCTCGCGCTCACCGGCCGCTTTGCACCGCCCCGGATTCTCCAGATTGCCACCGATCAATGGGGACTTCGCACCCGGCAGGCGAGGAAGCTCGGCAACAAGCCTCTCGCGAGAAGCGGTATCTACCGACTCCTCACGGATCCCTTTTACTATGGCTGGTTTGAATACCCGCGCGGCAGCAATAACTGGTACAAGGGCAACCACAAGCCCATGGTCACCCAAGAGGAGTTTGATCGCGTCCAGGTCTTCCTCGGTCAAAAGAGCAAGCCTCGACCCATCGTTCGCAGCTTTCCTTTCACCGGCCTCATCCGCTGCGGAGAGTGCGACGCCTCGGTCACTGCGGAGGAGAAACACCAGCTCATCTGTCCGGTTTGCCGGCTCAAGTTTGCTCACTCCAAAAAAGATCGCTGCCCTCGCTGCGCCACCCTTATCGACCGCATGAAGGATCCGACCCTCCTGCACTACACCTACTACCACTGCACGAAGCGCAAGACCCCCAACTGCTCCCAAAGAAGCGTTGACAGCCACGCACTTGATCGCCAGATCAGCGACTACCTCGGACGCATTTCACTCTCAGAACGCTTCCGGGACTGGGCCCTTGCGCGACTCCGTGAATATAACGAGCAGGAGATCTCTGCTCGGGACGCAATTCTGCACTCCCAGCAGCGTGGCTATCAGGACTGCCTCGCGAGACTCCAGAACCTCATCAGGCTCAAGACCGCGCCGGAGAATGTCAATGGCGCTCTCATCTCCGATGACGAATATGCACGACAGCGCTCAGAGCTGAGCCAGGAAAAGGCGCGTCTCGAAGAACTCCTGAGGGACACCGGACATACCGTGAATCGTTGGATCGAGCTGGCCGAAAGGACGTTTGAGTTCGCGTGCGCCGCGCCCCGCCTCTTCGCCAAGGGCGACCCCTCGATCCAGAAAACCATTCTGGCTGCCCTCGGTTCGAACCTAACTCTGAGGGACAAAAAGCTCATAATTGAAGCCCACAAACCGTTTTCCATCCTCGCAGGGTCTCTTCCCCAGTTGGCGACCGCCCTGGAACGGTTCGAACCTAAACCAAGCCGCATTTCACCTGGGCTTTCGGCGCGTACCGCCTCCCCTCGTCCTACAAAGCTCCCCCAGAGGGACGACGTTCGAACCTACGCGGTAACGCCAGAGGAGCTCGTACGACAGGTCTTCCTCGCAGTGCGGGAATCCGATCCTCCTTTCTGGCTCCCCGATCTTTTTGCTCTTCGCTTTCTCGAGAAGGCCGCGTAGGAGTAGCTGCATGCTGGGGTGTATACTGAGCTTGTAGCGAAAGCTGCCCTGTCCGTCGGAGACGGATCCGACATTAAACCCCCGCCCTAGATGGGCGGGGGTTTGTTTCTGGAACGGGGCTGGCCGCGCTGCGTTCAAGCCGCCTTTGCCTCGTTCGGGTTTCGAGAGCCCCGCTCGCGTCGGTAGAACGCAAGCCCCAAGACCAGCGCGTCAAAGATAGAACTCGAGAGCTGCTCGCTCTCCCACTGCCGCCGGGGCTTGGGAATGCGATCCGCAAGCTCCGGAAACCAGGAGGCGAGAATCTTCGCCTGCTCCTGCTTGTTCTTGGGCTTCTTCTCGCCGAATACTCTGAGGAGAGCATCTTTCCGCGAGATCGCCACGAATCTTTTCTCCCGGACTTGGGCCAGGCGCCCAAGGCTTCTCAGGAAAGACTGCGTGGCCTTGACGCGTGACCGATTCCCGCCTGAGGTCTCCTCAGTCACAATCACGACAGGCTGGTAGAGATCCACGAGCCATTTGATCCGCTCGATGGGGTCGTCCTTTGCCTTGGCGGAGGCGCCCCAGCGGATGAGAGTCTGCTCCCCTTCCATCTCGACGAAGCCAAATGCCCCTCTCGTGGGGTCGATCGCGAGAATCCGGGTACCGCCCAAGGCAAGCGGCTTCGCAAGTGCCGCTTGAGACTCCGTCGCAATCGCCTCGAGGACGGCGATCTTCCGCTCTAGGAGGGGCGTTTGGTGCCGCCGACGACGGAGAGCCCGGGCGAGGATCTTGGCGCGGACACGCACCTTCTTTCTGGCCTCCTCGTAGAGCCATGGGAAGAGTTCCTTGAGCGGCCGCCCAAAGACCGCCTCATACTCCAGGAGGCGAGGAAGGGGCGGGAACCGCCGCGCGCACTCATGGCGCGAGATGCTACTGCTCTCGATCTCGATGAGCTTCTGGACCTCTTCTTGGGTGAGACCGAACCGCGTCCGGTAGGCGCGGATGTAGTTGATGGTGGACATGGGTGGTAGCGAGTTGTTAATGAGGCCAATCCGGTTATCCCCAGATTGACGGATCGGGCCCGCCGTTTAAGATGTGCTCAAAGCCACCGCTTCCATGACGAAACGTCTCTGCAACCGCTGTGGAAAGGAGATCCAGTGGAGCTTCCTCACTAGGGGCACGGCCTCCGTGTGGCTCGACCAGGGCGCGATCGACCTTTGCCCGGGCTGTGCGCCCGCGCTCGTGCGATTCCTGGACCGCTACATGAAGAAACCGCGAGGCCTTGAGCGTTCTCCTAAACCAGCGGGGCGCCGACCTGCGGAGATGATACGCGGGCGCTGAGTCTCGTGAAAAAGAAGGGCGGCTGGAGAAACATCCCCAGCCGCCCTCGACAATCCTTGCTGCTTTGTTACGCCGAAACCGTTAAACCCACTGCCCTCTCGGCGCGCGCCGAGAGGGCAGTTTGGGATAGAGGGACTCTTACCTCCTTCGGCCCGGGTCAGAGCGCCCATCCCTGGGACACCGGAACCGGGTGATTTTAACGTCTCGCCCGCCGGATAGGTTTAGCCGTGAGGCGGTTTCCCGCTCCCTTCGCTCGAGTTTCCTCAAAGGTACGGGATGACGGCTTGCCCTTGGACTAGGCGGAAACGATAGCGGAGATCTTCAGTCGCTCACTGCCTGGAGGCGTTCGAACTGCCCCTGGCCCAGGCCGAAGGATGCAAGTACAGCGGGCAGAATAACTATGGCCACCACATCTCACGTTGTCGATCCACCCCGCAGAGTCTCCGCGAGCTCCTTCCTCACTTCCTTCCGCTCGCTCTTATTCGCCATGCGCTTGCCAAATCTTCGGGCATGCCTCCAGTAGCCGGTCGCTGCCCGCGATTTCCTACTTGTGTAGCGCGGCTTTCTCATGATTAAGAAAGCAAGGGAGTAACTGCCAACATTCCCGCCCGCGGCACCTTGAAGAGGACCATCTCCCGGGGGTTCTCCACGCCCTTTACGGTCTCGGTGTAGGTGCGGCTATGGCTTACGATCTCGTTGCGCGCGCTGATCGCGATCCACTGGCCCACATAGCGGTGGAGGTCGCCGAGCTTGCTGAGGTCAATCTTTCTGAAGTCGCGGAGGTTCATGAGCGGTAAAGTTTCTGCGAAACAACAAGAGACCGAAGCGCAATACCGACTGCCGGACTAACCATCCCGGAACCCAGACTCACTTTCCGAAGAGCTCGTGGAGCTTCGCCCTCGTTCGTGGCCCAACAATCCCGTACCCCGCCTCCCCCGATGAAGCAATCTTGTGCTTCTTTTGGAATCGTTGCACGGCTCCTTTCGTCTTTGCGCCGAACGATTCGGTCTCCTGTCCGGGCGATCCCGCCCCACTGGATGCCACTCGAGTTTCGGGATCCGCGTTGAGAAGTCTTTGGAGCTGCTTCACGTCCGGCCCAGAGCAGCCCTCACTCAAGTCCCGTGCGAAGAGAGGCGCGATACCGGCCTGTGCTGTCGCACCAGAGTCCCCAACATACCGATAACTGAAAGACTCCGGGTCGACAAACTCGCTTGGGAATGCTGGGTCGGTCTTGGGGTCGATCTTGCCGGCGAACTCCTTTGCGGGCAGTGCCCCTCGTTGGGTCGCGCGGTCTTTGAAAACGCCGCGCCACACATTGAAGTGCAAGTGTGGGGCGCTTATCTTCGCGATCGAGGCGACCACATCCCCGGCCTCCACCCTGCTTTCTAGAGCCACCCTCGGCTCGATATGAAGATAGGCCGTGCAATAGTCCTTCGGGTCGTGCTCAAGAACGAGATACTTTGCCCACTCCCCGCTCGAATCCAAGGAGCCTGTCTTCACGACCGTGCCGGACGCTGCTGCATAGACCGAAGCTCCCACGGGCACAGGGACGTCAATTCCTGTGTGTTGCTTCTTGGGATTCACAGACCACGGAACACCGAACCCCTGGGAGACTCTCTTTGATGATTTCTTTAATGGCCAGACAAACGATTCCATACTTCTCTTAATGCAAAGCGACCCGCCGCGGCGGTTCGCTTCAGCGTCTCACCTTCCCCTCTTTTCCCAGCGCTCGTATTTGTTGCCCTTGCGCTTCCTGTCCTGTCCCTTTTTCTTCTTGTCATCTCCGTGGTAGAAACGCTTGCTCGGCTTGCTCGGGTGCGGCATGGATGAGGTATTTTGATCGACCTTTGCTTAGGCGACCTATGCCGTCGCGGCCTGGTCGCCGATGCAAACCTGATGAATCATGTCCCAGTACAAGAGCCTTATCCCATCGTAATCCTCGGATGATCGATCAACGAGTAGCTTCGCAATGTTCTTTCGATATAAAGCCCGTGATCGTTTGTTTGCCTCGCCAGCTGAATGCCCTTTCAGCAATGAGGCAACAACGTGATTCGAGGGCTCCAGGAAAAGGGCGGCCGTCCGATCCTCGAGCGGCTTCGATAACTTGTCTATGTTGAACATGAGAACAAAGTCCTCGTCGTAGCCCAGATAGGCTTTTGCTCCCTGGGCTACTGCATCAGGCCCGAGTTCCTTTGCCGACTTACAGGCACGCGCATAGATGATCTTCTCTTCCACAGCCTTCTTGTCCCCGAGTTGCAAAACAACTTCATCGTCGTGACCCGCAACCACACTCGCACTGCCATGTCCGTTCAGTAATGCCAACTGCGGCTTGCGTTTTTCCAGTATCCCGATAACCTCCTTACGAACCGCGCGACCCCCGTAAAGGTCTATGACTGTGATGCCTCTACGCGATATCTCCTTGATGAGTTTCTCGGTCCATTTCGAGAGGTACCTATTGGCCGCATCGTGCTCTGGCCTCGTCACCAATACCGTAACGTTCATGCGCTTGCATGAAGATCCTCCAGTACCTGCTCTAGCATCACCCCGTCCTTCAGGGCTCGCAGAAAGGTCATCTCGACATCCACGATCTTTCTTCCGATCTCGTCACCTTCCTTCACGTGCTCGATGAGCTGATCCCTCGTCAGTCCTCCGTCCTTACCACCGAAAGAAATGAGTTTATCGGGAGACAGAACTTCTAGCCTTGCAACAACAAGTTCTTTGAGCTCCTCGCTGAGTTGCTCCTGCTTCTTCTTGTCCTCCATATAAGTCAGATCAGTTTAAGCTCGTCGAGTTTCCTAAGAATCCTCTCGCTGCGAGGAGTCTCTTGTTTGACTTCCAAATAGATCACTTCCCAGGTAAGTGGTTGTTTCACCCCGTCTTCGTCGAAGACCAGTACGATCTCTTTCCGGCTCGAGAGGGGCAGGTTGGAATAAGATTTTAAGAATTTCTCCCGCAGGCCGTTCATTGTTTTAGAGAGGTATCCATTCGCGCGACCTTGGGGCTGGCTCCCAGTAATCATAAGTGCCGCATCGAAGCTAGTCCATATCCAGCCCTGTTGACGAAATCCTAATCTCTCTGGCCATCGCGTCAAGGCAGTGGACAATCGTCGCCCCCAAGTTCGATCGTCCCACTGGGGTTGACAAAAAGATGTAGGTTTTATGTGGTGGAAATCGTTGGCTCCCCGGGAGGGACGACGTTCGAACCAAGAGAGTGACGCCCGAGGAGGTGGTGCGAGCCGTCTACCACGCAGTCCGTGAGTGCGGCCACTCCTTCTTTCTGCCCGATTTGCGGCCCGAAGCGAGCGTATCGTCCCTGGCTGCATGATGGGACTCCGGAACTCAGGAGGTTGTGGTCGCAATCCGGATCAGTTCGTCGAGTTTGAGGTCATTGCCGCGCTCCAAAGCAGTACTCAGGCGACGAGGGCTCCAATCGCAGCCTGAGTGGCGACAAGCTCGACCAACCGCGCCGGCACCCGCGCATCCGACCCCTGACGAGAATCGTGGTGTTTCGCATGCCGCCAGCACGGGCAGCAGGGTTCCTCATCCAGGTCGCGGCCAGGGGCACAAACCTCATTCCAGCCCGAGCTTGCGCAGACGAGACCGGATCGCCCCTTCATTTCTGCCGAAGCGCCGCGCCAGATCGCCGATGCTGCGACCCGATCGAGCCTCCTGCTCAAGCCGCGTGTCGTCTTCTTCTGTCCACGGGGCGTAGGCGTTCTTGTATGTGGCGCGAATCTCCTCGACGGAATATGTCTTCTGGCCGATGACCTCCTTCCGCCCCTCTTCTGGCTTGGGCGCCGCTTCTGGGATTCCGGCCTCGAAGAGGAGTCGCGCAAGCCGCAAATCATCAGGGCGCCAGCGGCTGAGATCGTGGTTGCCCCGCTCCACGCCAGAGGCCCGGAATACCCTCCAGATCGCCTCCATCGTGGATTCCTTCCCTCGCACAAGATGGGCGATATCAGCACGTCTGAGCTTCCCGAGGGCATGCAGCTCTTCAAGATGCTCCAGGATCGTTCCCTCGCCACGGCCGCGTTCCCGCGCGACCTCCTCGATCGTCTTGCCTCTCTTGATCATCGCGAGGGTCTTCTGCCAGCGCCTCTCCTGCTTGTCCTTCGGCTGCGAGGGTGTGCTCTCATCATCCGGTCGTGCACGTCTCTCCTGCTTCCCCCGTATCGCCGGTGTCTTGCCGCCAGCAGCGGCGATGAAGTCGGCCTCGAGGGCTGCGAGTTCCTCGCGTCCCATCGCGGCGAAGGACTCACGAGCCCGGGCGGAGGACGCGCGGAACTCCCTATCCTTGGCAAGGACTTCCGGATGGACCTCAAACGCCCGGTCATTGATCCCCAGAACGTGCAGGCCCGCGAGCGTCCGCACGCGAGAGAGCGCGACGTACCCCTGGCCGTACTCAAAAGTCCCCGAGAGATCCATGATCGCGGCGTCCAGGCTGAGGCCTTGGCTCTTGTGGACGGTGATCGCCCAAGCGAGCCGCAAAGGGACCTGCGTGATCTTCGCGACACGCCGCCCGGCCTCCTCGATGCTCCACTCCACCGGCTCGGCGGTAATCGTCCGGTCATCGTGCGTTCTCACGACGGGGTAGCCGCTGTCCTTCTTGAATTCGACGACGGTTCCCAGGGTGCCGTTCACGAACCCCTCGGCCGGATTGTTCCTCGTGAACATGACCCGGGCGCCCCTCTTGAGTGCGAGCTCCTCGGGAGAGAGGCATCCGTCTTTGAGCATCTTGACCATGGGCGCCGGACCTTGGTCGGCCATCCGGAATACGCAGGACTCGCCAGGGAGTCTTGCGAGCTCCTCCGCGTTGATCCGATCGACATCCGCGTTGTACGGAAAGAGGCGTGCCGCCTTGCCGACAGCATCTCGCGAAGCGCCGATCCGCGATCTGACCCGCTCCCGGTCCTCCGGCGAGCACGCATTCTGGCGGATCGTTGAGAGGATACGTAGGAAGTCCCGGTCATCCTGGCGGTGCTGCTCGGTTACGTAGCAGACGACCGGGTCAAGCGCCTTCCAGGCCTTCGACTGATATGAGAAGCCTCCGGAGCCGTCTTCCTCTTCGTCGGCAAGTAAGCGAAGGTCTCCCACCTCACGCCTCTTCTGCACCACCGGCGGCAGCTGAAAGAAGTCTCCGACGAGCACCACCTGGAGCCCGCCGAACGGAGCAGGAGAGTGGCGGACCTTGCGGCACACGGCGTCCACCATCGACAACGTGCGCGCGGAGAGCATCGAGACCTCGTCGATGATGAGGACGCGCGCTCGATTCACGCGCTCCGCGACCCATCGGTTGTCGGCGATCTGGTTCAGGTCCTCCACCGAAAGCGCCTCGCGGACCCCGATCCCGCTCCAGGAGTGGATGGTCATGCCCTGGATGTGCGTCGCCGCGATGCCGGTCGAGGCCGTGATCGCCGGCTCGATGCCGCACTCGCGCAGGTACGCGACGTAGCGATTCACGGTGTGGGTCTTGCCGCTGCCGGGCTCGCCGGTCAGGAAGACGTTGGCGCCGGTCTTCAAAATGGCGAGTGCTTCGTCTTGAGTCATCCTAATACGGCATCTGTGCAGCAGAGACGGTTGGAGATGCGCTCACGTTAACAAGCTCGCAGAGTGTGTCAAACCGGACAGGGAGGGCTCCGTTTCAGCGACCCTCAACCTCTGCAAGTCTCCGCCTCACCTCAAGCACGAACTCCGACGGCCCGCGCGAAAAGCGACGCCCAAACCTGTTCTCGGTCCATCCAGAGTACGTCATATGGACTTCATGGCGGGCCCGAGTCAGACCAACATAGAACAGCTGCCGAGGCTCCCACTTCCCGCCTGCCGACACGCTCCAATGAGGGAGCCTTCCTTGTTCAAGGCCCATTATGATCACGACGTCGAACTCAAGACCCTTCGCGCTGTGTAGGGTGATGAGGTTTAGGTGATCTGAGGCTCCCGCCAGACCACCGAGCCCGCCGACTGTCATGCCCGACAACGCGCCACCCTTCCGGCACGCCCGCACCAGCTGCGCGTAGGTTTCGCGTTCGTCCCGAAGAGTCGGCTCTGCATCGAGACACCGCTTCAAGCAACCGGCCTCCAGGTCGTGGAGCCAGTCGCCGAGCTCCTGCTCGCCACGCCGGTGCCCGAACAAAAACCGCACGATCTCTCGTTTCAGGAGTTCTCGCCCCTGTTCGGGCCGTACCCGTTGGTTGAATCCAAGCCAGGTACCGGTAATCGCCGAGAGCCGCGGATCTCCGTCCCTCCAGCCCCTGGCGCACCATCGCGCACAGTCCTCGAGCCACCGCGTGAGTGGCGTCTTGGGGTAGGGCGCGCCTCGATCCAACCGAACGGCTTTCATGCCATGCTCCGCCACCTTGCGCGCGATCACCTCTCCGTCGTTCCTATCTATGTAGAGGACAGCAATGTCCCCGAGCACACACCCGGGCCGGCGCCTCAACGCCTCCGGGATGATCTCCCGACAGATGCGGTCCGCCTGTTCTTCGAGTCCGGCTGGGCATTCATAGAAATCCACGGTCCCGATTGAGCTCCCCCGCGCTTCATAGCCACGCGGCTCCCCCAATGCAGCCTCGGCAGCCGCCACGATCGTCTTCCCGCTGCGGTAGTTGAACCGCAGCTGCACGGCTTCCACATCGTCTCGTCCCGCCAGCTCGCGTAGAAGTGCCGGCCGGGCACCGGCGAAGCCGTAGATCGACTGGTCGGGATCTCCGACCGCAAGAAGGCGTACCCCACTCCCGAAGCACAGGCTCATTACCAGCCGATGGAGCGGCACGCCCAGGTCCTGGTACTCATCGACGACCAAGATGGGGAAACGCGCCCGGATCGCCCGACGCACCCACTCGTGCTTCTCTACAAGCGCGAGGCCGCCGAATATCATGTCGTCGAAATCGATGAGCTCTTTCGCTCGGAGTTTGGCTTCATAGCGTTCGATCAGGCTGGCAAGCTGCGGGTGCTCCAGCCAGGCCGGGTCGTCTCGATCCAGATGTGTCCGTCGGTATTCGTCGACCCGCGCCTTCCATGAGCTGGGACGTTCGTCCGCCCCGATCTCCTCTCCAAGCGCCTGCTCGAATAGCACTTCCTGCTCCCGGCCCGATGCAACCGCGAGAGCGCGCGGCAGAGCCAAGCCGCCAAGCCTGGCATACGGCATAAGCACATGCCGGAGGCAGAACGAATGAACGGTGCCAACGAACACATTCGGGGCCTGGCCGATACCGAGGCGCTCAAGCCGGTGCATAAGCTCACGCGCGCACTCCGAGTTGTACGTGATACACGCGATGCCTCGCGGCGGCTTCACATCCTCATGGACCATCCGCGCCATCTTGATTGTCAGGGTTTTGGTCTTCCCGCTTCCTGGACCTGCAAGGATTACGCAGTGCCCCCGAGACTCATAGGCTTGCCACTGACCCGGGTTGCCCCGGAGATCCTCCGCTGCGTCGAGATACGCCGGTCTGAACCTATCGGCAGCGTTGAGCGACATACTCCAAGGCCTCAGTAATGTAGCTCGGACACGCAGTACCCCGAATCCGCGTCGCGAGGCGCTGGGCGAATCGCCCCTTGCCAATCGCTGTGATGTCCTTCAGAAGTTCCTCGGCGGCAAGGGTGTCTGGAGTTCGGGCCCAGCCATTCGCACGCTTTCGCGCCGCCTCGCTTTCCGCCAGCTCCGCGAGCACCTTTGTCATGCTCTTGTAGCGTCCGCACCGGAACAGATCCACCTCGAGGCAATGCTCCGCGATGAAAAGGCCCTGCTTTCGGCCAAGTTCAAGCCGCTTGTCGAGGCTCTTCCCTTCGAGAGCCTTTGCCCCAGCGATCTCCGCAAGCAGCCTCAGGACCCTCCTTTCTCCCGGGCTTGGGATAGACCCGTCTGGATCGCGATCCGTGATCACCGCGAACGGAACGCAGAGCCCATCCTTGCGGAGGAGCTTCACGTAGGGGGCGAAGTTCGTGCCCGACACTGAGCACACGCTGATTCCCAGCTCGTCGAGGTCCATGCCTCGTAGGCGCGCAACGATCGGGACAAGGAACAGCTCCGCGTCCCCCTCTACGAGGATGACGCCCTTCGCGAAGAGTATTTCTCCGCGAGTGACGTCGAGGTACCGCTCAAGGTCCCGTTCTTCGGCGTCGTCGAGAGACACCCCCGCGGCGGACACCCCTTCGGTGCTCGTGAGGTCGTTCGATTTCCGCAAGAGCACGAGGGATCGCAGAGGCGAGACGCTCGCGATGTGGGGCGAGTGCGTGGTGAGGATCACCGTGCGCGCCTCCGCGTGCTCTTTTCCGGTCTCGCCGCCGCCCTCCTGATGGCGTCGCAGTCGTAGAAACTCGCGGTAGACGAGCCTCTGGAGGTGCGGATGAAGATGAGCCTCGGGCTCTTCGATCGCGAGGAACGTATGACTCCGGCTCCCGTCCGCGACGAGCTCCTCCAGCTCGAGCTCCTTGAGCGTGAGATAGAGCACGTTCGCGGAGCCGAGACTTGCCTCGCTGATGCTTCGCTTCCCTCCATCGATGAACAAGCGGAGCGAACGGATTAAGCGCTCGGGGTCGGTAGGCGAGAAGCCGAACAGAGTTTCGATCGCGTGGCCGCCTCCGACGATCTCCTTGATCTTCTTGCTGATTCGCTCGCCGAGGGCCTTGATCTCGTCGGTCTCGGTGACCGCATTTGTAGCCTCCGCGATATCCCCTACGATCTCCTGGAGTTTGTCGCGGTCGATTCCCGAAGCCGCCTTGTCGAGCAGCGGTCGCAGCGGGGACCGGCGCCAGTTCGCCAGGTCCCCCTCCGCGTCGCGGAGCGCCGGCAGCACGTCGAGGGGAATCCTTCTTCGGACGTCGTACCCGATCCGGTTCTCCGGACGTGCTCCGCCGAAGATGAAAAACTCGTAGTCCGCCTCCCGGAACGGTCCTTCGCCGGCCTCGGCCTTGGGCTGATAGACGTAGGTGAGACGAGCGACCATCGGTTCGGGCTGCACCAGATGATCGGCGAGTATCGCCGTCTGATCTTCGCGGTCCTCGAAGTCAGTCAGCTCTATCGAGACCAGAATCCTATCCTTGGTGGTGAGCGGTCTCGGCAGTCCGTCCCAGAAGTCTTCGTCACGGAGCTGTCGGGCCGAATCGGGAAGGGACGGATCAAGTATCAAGCGCAGCGCGTGCAGCAGATTCGACTTTCCGATCTTGTTTTCGCCGACGATTACCGCGTTACTTGAAAGCCGAACATCGAGGTGGGCAAAATTCCGAAAATTCTCGATATGAATTCGAGATATCCGCATAGGTAGAGCTAGCGCGGCTTCACGGTACCACGCTCTCGCGGTCCAAGGGAAGTCGCGCGATCGACGTCGCAGGCTCCTGATCGCCTGCGCGACTCCAAGGGGCAAACCCCTTCAGTGTTCCACTCGCCGTGGGACACCCTAACCGGGTTGCAGAAGAAGTTCCCTGAGCAGACCGAGGCGCATTGCTATTCCGCCATGGAGGCCAGCAGAGCCGGCGTCCAATCAGGCGCAAGGTCCGTCCGGCAGGACGTTCCCGCCATCGGCAGAGGTCACGGGCAGTCAACCAGCCCTGGCACCTCAAATCGCCTTGAACCGCTTCACTAAGAGTTCCTTCCGTCTCTCGACGAAGTCCTCGAAGGCATCCAGATCGTAGGAGTCCAGTTCAGGGATCAGGTGCCTCTTCTTGAACCCATCGTCCCTGCTTGCGATCCACCTATCGAACGGAGTGGAATTCTTCGACAGATTCTCCGAGTCCGTCAGCAGTTCGAGATTCAGCACCGTGTTGAATCGCGACTGATAGCGTTGGATCCTCTCGTTGTCGTAGCCCCGCCTTCGCAGCCCACGAACACTGAACTCAGACGCGGGGAAGATGTGGTCCTCGTGGAAACTCGTGTCCTTCCAGTCACGGTCTGGGTAGAGTAACGACAACACCAGGTACGTGTATTTGCCGCGATACTTGTACGCAAGAAGATCTTCGATCTCCGCGTCGGAGAGCCTGGCTTCGATTTCCAGAGCGCCGTTCAACTCGCCTAACGGGAATGCCTTGTGGGTGGTGACCTTCAGCAGGACATCGCGCAGGTTCTTGAGGGTAGTATCGGACGAACCGCCGAATGCGTTCTTCAACAAGGCGACCGTGAGCCACCTCTTGATGCCGGTCTGCGCTGCAACGTCGTCTCGTCTGGACGACTTATCGAAGGTGTCATCCCCCTTCTTCATCAGCCAGAACGCGATCGGAAGGAGCGCCAGCGGCGCTACGATATTCTCCCAACGATAGCCGAACTTCCCCACGAGTCGAACGGTTGTGGCCAAATAGGTCTTGACGGCCTCCCAATTGTCCTCGATTTTGCGGAGATTCGAGCGCGTGAAGTTCTTCACCCTGTACTGAATGGGCAAATCCTGCGTCAGGTAGAGACTGGCTTTGAGCACGAAATCTTTTCCAAACCGGTACCCATCGCCGCCGCCCAGCTCGTTCAGATCATCCATCAACTTCATGATCTCCTCGCGGGCGTTCAGCTTCTCCCACTTCGCCGTGGCCGTCGACAGCAACAGGTCTGAATACCCGAGCGGCGTGCCAGCAGAATTCGCCCGAACAAAGATTGTTAGAACCTTGTCGTAGTC
>JBOGJF010000804.1:0-3948 GCA_050747785.1 Vicinamibacteria bacterium | reverse complement strand
TCGCTCAAAGCTACGTCTCGGAGGGGCAGCCCAACCGCGACAGCGCAGTTCGCCTCATGCTGGCAGAGCCACTTGGCCAACCACCTGGCGGGGCGTTTAGATATTCCAATAGCAATATTCAGCTTGCTACAGCGATCGTAGAGGTGGTGTCTCGGCTCTCGTATCAGGATTTCGCGCCGCGGGAGCTGTGGTCGCCCGCAGGTCTGTCCGCAACCGGATTCGCGGCAGATCAGGGAGCGAAGCTCGTCGCCCCAGCGGTTGAGGACACGCCGCAGCGACTTGCCAACCGCTCGTGGGGCAGCGAGGGCGTCTATTCTACAGCCAACGACCTATTTCGATGGTTTCGAAGCCTCCGAAACGGGCGCGTCCTGTCTGAACGCAGCACGGAGCAGCTTTTCGCTCCCGTCGCAACCATATCCGAGGGGCACTCAGCCCTCGCCTGGTTTTTGGGCAAGTCACCGCTCGGCCGTCCGCTGATATTCACTCGAGGAAACGAAGATTTCGGGCCAAATTCCGTCCTCTATGTGTATCCGGACCGCGAGATTGTCATCGTCGTGCTCACGCACGCCGGCAACGCAGATGCACAGCGCTCGTGGTCGCGGGCCATTCACGCGCAGATCGAGCAACTTCTCTCGCTTTAGAGGGCAGGTAGGTACGGTCCGGAGACATAGGTAACAAAAGTGTCCGGGTACATGGTTAACACTTTTCGCGGAGGAGAAGGAGCCCCGGTGATGGTTTCGTTCAGTTCGTCGAGTCGTCCGAGCAAGGTGTCGTAGAAGAGGATGTTCCAGATGCCGTCTTGGACTTCCTCGAGAGCGATGTCGTGTCCGCTGAGAGCCTGGGAAAGAAATTGCTGTCTGGCGTGGACCGCATCGAAGTCGAGGCCGGCAACCACGCCGGGGCGGGGCAATTGCTCGTGCGTCCTCGCCGGTAGGCCCCTCGTGTAAGCTGAATCTTCAGGCCCGTTTGGGCGGTATTGAACGGGGGGTACTTGGCGCCATGTGATGCCGGCATTATTATGTATCCATAATGAAACGAACCAGCATCATGCTCCCGTCGGAGCTCAAGTCAAGAGCCGAACGACGCGCCCTCCGTCGCGGCATCTCGCTTGGGGAGCCGGTTCGGGAGTCACTGGAGAGTGCCTTGGAGACGAGCGAAGTGGAGAAGAGAAGAGAAGACCCTTTGTTCAAGGACGAGGCTCGATTTGGAGGCGACGTCCCCTCCGACCTAGCTCACCGACACGATGAATACCTCTACGGGCCGAAGCGCAAAAGGTGATTTCATCGACACCGGCGCGTTCCTCGCCCGCTACCTCTCACGGGACCTAAGGACGCTGTCCGAGGTTGGCGGGCTCTGGCGCAACGATCGTGGAAGTGCTATACGAGCAATTTCGTGCTCGATGAGACATTGACGCTCCTAGCGAGGCGCAGCTCCTATTCCTTCGCCGTCGACCGAGCGCGATCGCTCTATGCTTCGGCGTCCCTGGAGATCGTCCGCCCGTCCAACGAGGACGAGTTCGGAGCGCTTGCTCTCTTCGAGAAGTTTGCGGACCAAGACGTGAGGTTCACCGACTGCGTGTCCTTTGCTCTCATGAAGAGACAAGGGGTACGACGAGCCTTCGCTTTTGACCGCCATTTTCGAGACGTGGCTTCGAGCTCTGGCCGAGATAGGGCCCCCTCACTCGGCGCGGTGACCCCTGGCGGCGAGCTGCACTTCAAGTCCGTCTGGATCGTTGAAGTAGATGCGGCCACCGCTCAAGCCTTGTCCACGCAGTTTCTCCGCCGCTGAGCCCACATCGTAACCCTCGACCGCGTAACAATAGTGATCCAAACCAGCCTCGGAGCTTCGAAAGAGCGTCAAGAAGTCTTCGCCGAAGTCGAGAAAGCAGGAGCTCGAGGACTCCCTCGATACGCTAAGGCCAAGGTGGCGACTGTAGAAATCCCGCGACCGGGGAATATCCGTGACGCGAAGGGCAATGTGGTTCAAGCCGAGCGCCTTGAATGTGCTCGGCGACTCCTGGTTTCCCCTTGCGCCATTGCCGATTCCGGCAAACGCGGCGACGAACGCCAGGACCCTCGCGGTGGCTTCCCGCCTCGTCAGTCGGCCTTTCTCGAACTCCTCCAGCGTATGCTCGATCCGATCCGTCATATCCATCGGTGCCTCCGCCCCGAGGGTATCACGCCTGATGGCTCCGGGACTTCCGGGGTATGATGACGGCACGTCTACTCGTAAGGAGGTGCTCACGATGATGCATCGGCCGGCTCGACTCCAGGGTCTTGTACTGCTGATCCTCCTGTTCGTGCTGCTGTCGCCAGCGCCGGCTCAGCAGCTTTTCACTCCGGAGCGACTCGCCGCACTGCGTACGGTCATCTCGGCCGAGGTCTCACCCGACGGGAAGCACATCGCCTATGTTCTTGCCGTTCCGCGCGATCCCTTCGAGGAAGAAGACGGACCGGCCTGGCAAGAGTTGCACGTCGTCGATGAGAACGGCGCGTCGCATCCCTACGTTACCGGTGCCACGACCGTGCAGCGGGTCGCCTGGACGCCGGACGGCAAGAGTCTGTCTTTTCTCGCCGAGCGGGAAGGTGATGAAGAGAGGTCCCTCTATGTCCTTCCACTGGGCGGAGGCGAGGCCAGGAAAGTGTTGAGTCACGAGACCGCTATTTCGGACTACGCCTGGGCTCCCGATGGTCAGCGAGTGGCTTTTCTAGCTGAGGAGGCCGAGGACGAGGATCAAGAAAAGCTGCGGGAGAAGGGATTCAACCAGATCGTTTTCGAAGAGAACCTACGTGACGTGCGAGTCTGGACCGCGGACTTGTCCCAAGAGGAGCCGAAACCCGTGATGTTGCCTCTCGACGGCTCGGCGTCGGCTCTTCACTGGAGTCCGGTCGGTTCGACACTCGTTCTTGCATTGGCTCCCACATCCTCAGTGGACGACTCTTATGTCGGGCGTCGCATGCGTTTCGTGAACGCCGAAACGGGCGACATTGTCGGCCGTGCCGAGAATCCCGGCAAACTGGGCTCCTTGTCCTGGAGCCCCGACGGGCGTTACGTGGCGGCCATCGCGGCAGCCGATGCTCACGATCCTCTGGAGGGGCGGCTCATGCTCGTCTTGCCCGAAGGCGGTGAGCTTCGCGATCTGCTTCCCGAATACGACGACGGTCATGTGAGCTCGGTGGGATGGCTGGACGAAGACACGTTGCTCTTCGTTGTGGACGAGGGTGTGTGGAGCTTTGTCGCACAGGTCGAGGTCGACGGGAGCGGTTTTCGGCGGGTCATCCCCACCGAAGGCCCGGTGCTCGCAGCGCTCAGCGTTTCCGGTGACGGACGGGTCGCCGCCTTCGTGGGAACGACGCCCACACACCCCGGCGAAGTCTATCGCTGGAATGCGGGAGCGACGCTCGCCACACGGTTGACCGACAACAATCCGTGGATGGAGAACGTGACGCTCGCCAAGCAGGAAGTGGTGCGCTTCAAAGCGCGAGACGGGCTCGAGCTCGAAGGGATGCTCATCCATCCCGTCGGCGGACCCGGCGTGAACGCGCCGCTCATCTTGACGGTGCATGGCGGACCGGAATCCCACTACACGAACGGCTGGATTACCAGTTACTCGAGTCCCGGACAAGTTGCCGCGGCGCGGGGTTTCGCGGTCTTCTATCCGAACTATCGAGGCAGTACCGGCAGGGGACGGGCTTTCTCCATTCTGAGTCAGGGTGATGCGGCTGGAAAGGAGTTCGACGATCTCGTCGACGCCGTCGATCACCTGATCGCGGAAGGCCTCGTCGATCGCGACCGGGTCGGCATCACCGGCGGTTCTTACGGCGGTTACGCAACCGCTTGGGGCGCGACCTACTACACCGAACGGTTTGCGGCTGCCGTCATGTTCGCCGGGATCAGCGAGCTGGTCACGAAGGAGGGCACGAGTGACATCCCTCGCGAGCTCTATCT
>JBOGJF010000803.1:0-2952 GCA_050747785.1 Vicinamibacteria bacterium | reverse complement strand
GGACTGTATCATCCTCGTACCCGATCCGGAACCGGGTGCGGTCGGAGAGGTCTGCCAGGTCAACACGGAAACTTGCATCGGCTGTCAGCTTTGCGCGAAGTTCTGCCCGCCCGACTACGACGCGGTCCATATGTTTCCCTACGACAAGGTAATGGAGCTGGCTGCGGAAGAGCACCGCAGTTGGGAATATCGCCAGTACTCCAAGAAGAAAGGCGAAGCCCTTCCCGGTTGAGAACCAGTCTGGGGACGGCCACTCAAATGGCGTGGCAAAAGACAAAGAGACGAAGTAGCGGTTCCCGAGGTAATATCTCCAGAAGTTGACCCCCTGATCCCGCCGTGCTACCTTGCGGGCTTGTCTAGCGACCAAAGCGCGCAATCCTCTTCGATGCCGGTTTTCCAGACGGTACCCAAAGCGAGGCTCGGTACTTTCCGTCTCGTCTCGGATTTCGAGCCGAAAGGGGATCAACCTCGGGCCATCGCGGAGCTCATGGAGGGCTTGAACCGGGGCGACTCGTATCAGGTTCTCCTCGGGGTGACCGGCTCGGGCAAGACCTTCACGATTGCTAAGGTCGTCGAGTCGGTGAACCGACCGGCCCTGGTCATTGCGCACAACAAGACTCTCGCGGCGCAGCTCTACCAGGAGTTCAGGGGCTTCTTTCCCGACAACGCCGTCGAATACTTCGTTAGTTACTACGACTACTATCAGCCCGAGGCCTATGTGCCCACCACCGACACGTACATCGAAAAGGAGGCCACGATCAACGACGAGATCGATCGCATGCGCCTTTCCGCCACGCGCTCGCTCTTCGAGCGTCGGGATGTGCTCATCGTTGCAAGTGTCTCGTGTATCTACGGGTTGGGGTCGCCCGAGGCCTACTACGGAATGCTCTTGGTGCTCGAAGAAGGAGAAAGCGTCGATCGCTCGAGCATGCTTCGCAAGCTCGTGGAGATACAGTATCAGCGCAACGACTACGAGCTGCAGCGAGGGACCTTCCGCGTTCGAGGCGACGTGGTCGAGATCATCCCCGCCTACGAGGATCGGGGAGTCAGGATCGAGCTCTTCGGCGATCGGGTCGAGTCCATCTCCCAGATCGATCCGCTCACCGGTAAGGTTCTTGGGCCCCTGAAGAGGGTCGTGGTCTATCCGAAGACGCACTATGTGACGCCGCGCGAACGAACGCTGCGGGCGATCGAGAGTATCCGAGAGGAGCTGGCGTCGCATGTCGCCATGCTTCGTTCGGAGGGGAAGCTGCTCGAAGCGCAGAGAGTCGAGCAGCGGACACTCTTCGACCTGGAAATGCTTCAGGAGGTCGGTTACTGCCACGGCATCGAGAACTACTCACGCCACTTGACGGGTCGCGAACCCGGCCAACCGCCTCCGACTCTGATGGACTATCTGCCGAGTGACGCTCTCATCGTCGTGGATGAAAGCCATCAAACGGTTCCTCAACTGAGAGGTATGTATCACGGGGATCGCTCCCGTAAAGAAACGCTCGTGGAATACGGCTTCCGGCTGCCATCGGCGCTGGACAATCGGCCGCTTCATTTCGGCGAGTTCGAGGAACGATTGGGCCAGGCGATCTTCGTCTCGGCGACTCCGGCCCGAGAAGAGCTAGAGAAGGCACAGGGGGTCGTGGTGGAGCAGATTATCCGACCCACCGGTCTTATGGATCCCGAGGTGGAAGTGCGAGCGGTAAGCGGCCAGGTGGACGATCTGCTGCACGAGATCCGGGAGAGGGAAAAACGCAAAGAGCGGGTCCTGGTTACCACGCTGACGAAACGGATGGCGGAGGACTTGAGCGAATATTACGTGGAGCTTGGCGTGCGCTGCCGCTACCTGCACTCGGACATCGAGACTCTCGAAAGAGTGAGGATTCTCCGCGACCTGCGACTGGGGGCCTTCGACGTGCTCATCGGTATCAATCTCCTGCGGGAGGGGTTGGATCTACCGGAGGTGTCCCTGGTCGCCATCCTCGACGCCGACAAGGAAGGCTATCTCCGCTCCGAGGGTTCCCTGATCCAGACCATGGGCCGGGCGGCCAGGAACGTTCATGGTAAGGCGCTTCTCTATGCCGACAAGATTACGGAGTCGATGCGGCGCGCGCTGTCGGAGACGAAGCGGCGGCGGCAGCTCCAGCAGGAATACAACGAGAAGCACGGGATTACACCCGAGACGATCGTGAAGTCGATCGCTGAAATCTTGGGCAGCGTTTATGAACAGGACTATGCTCCCATTCCCGCGGTGGCAGACGAGGGGCCCGATTGGGTCACTGCCAAGGAGCTGGAGCGCGAGCTCAAGAGACTCGAAAAGGCCATGAAACAGGCGTCCCAGAGGCTCGAGTTCGAGAAGGCCGCGGAGATTCGCGATCGAATAAGGGAGCTCCGGCAGCTCGAGCTATTCGAGGAACTGACTCCCGAGAAACGATGGAAGCGGTAGTCAACGGTGTCTCCGAGCGGCTGAAGCGCACGATTCTCCACATTCAGGAGTTCACGTTGCTCTCCTACCGGGGCTTCGTGAATCTACTGACGCCACCACGCTATTGGCAAGATACCTTCGACATGATGGATGTTATCGGCGTGGGCTCGCTGACGATTGTCTGTCTGACGGGCCTCTTTACGGGCATGGTCCTCACGGTGCAGAGCTCGGCCACGCTGGACGCGTTCGGCGCACGGCCCTACGTGGGTCGGATGGTGTCGCTGTCGATGATTCGTGAGCTGGGGCCGGTGCTGACTTCTCTCATGGTGGCGGGCCGGGTGGGCTCGGGTATGGCAGCCGAGCTCGGCTCGATGGTCGTCACCCAGCAGATTGATGCCATGCGAGCCTTGGGCACCGACCCGATCCGCAAGTTGGTGACACCTCGTCTCGTGGCCGGGGTGGTGATGATACCGATTCTTACCATCTTGTCGGATGCAGTGGGCATGTTGGGCGGGTTTCTCGTCGCGCGCTTCACC
>JBOGJF010000802.1:0-3536 GCA_050747785.1 Vicinamibacteria bacterium | reverse complement strand
CAAGCCCATGAAGTTTCCGTAGGAGGTGAGCAGGCCCTCCTGGTCGCCGGTCCTCAGTCCGATGGCGACGCCGTCGTGGTGGCCTTCGACTTTGGTCGGGGTAACACCGGCCTCGAATAGGCGGGAGATCCTCAGGAACGGGCGGGCGTTATTGTCGAGCTCCCCATGAAGCTCGTCGATGTAGCTCTTCATCACCCCCAGCAGGGAGCCCGCTTTCACCTCCCGCTGCAATTCGTCCAGGACTGGATCTTTCCCGCGATTATCTTTGAGACAGGTTAGAGTTCTGAACTTGTCCGGCATCTTGCTCTCCTCTTCGCGGCACCCCTTTCGATCCTCAACGGGAAAGCATTTCGCTATGGTGCATTCCCAGGTGCATGCCGAAGACGTGCTTCATGTAGCGCGAATATGGGCGGCGAAATACGCCCGGGCCGAAGGTCGGGAGCTGCGTCGAATAGACCTTGCGGAACGTTTGGCGGTCGTAGACGGTGAGGACGTTATAGCCGCGGTTTCCCGTGACTAGGTACTTGCCGTCAGGCGAGACCCGGGTGGCGTAAATGCCATCCATGACGCGCCAGCCGGTGGCCAGCAGCGTCTGGAGGACAAAGTGAGTGCTGATCAGTGTCGGTCGTCGCGCGGAGGCGCCGATGATGTTGTAAATCTTTTGCCGCCACATTTTCGTCCGCTGCCACAGGTTCGGCTTGCAGTCCAGGATGCGCGGCTCCCGGAATTGCTGCTCATCGAGGTCAAGTTCAACTACGGTGTGGCTGCCGCCGCAGCCGATGTAGAGCTTGTTGCCGTACACGCCGATGTCGGAGTTGAGATGAATAGGGAACTCCGCGCCGCCGCTCCAGCTGCGTCGAACCCTTTTCTTTTCCAGATCGATCTCGAAGACGTACTCCCGGCGGAAGGCCGGCGACCAGTCCACGTAGTTCTCGTCCTCGGTTGCGAAGGAGTACGTTGCGGCATATCCCAGCGGCCTCTCGGGATGGACGCAGACATGCCAGCAGGTATCCGGCAGGTGGATGACGGTTGATTCCTTGGTCTGCAAATCGAAAACACCCACGCGCTTGGCCGCCTCGCGCTCAGGGCCCAGGTCGCCCATCAGGATGTATCTCTTGGTGCTGTCCCAGCGGAGCTCATGGGCATTGAACAACCTGTGCAGACCGAGCTGCTGCGGCCGGCCAAGATCGTTGACATCGAAGAGGTACAGGTAATCCCCCACCGCGCCGATGAAGCGCTGGTTGTCGTCGTACCAGAGGTGATGGGTGTTGGCGCGCAGACGATAATTGGTCGACTCAATGCCCAGTGTGGACTGGCGCCCCAATTCCCGCAGATTCTCCAGGTCGACCAGCACAATCTGCTGGCTGAAATTGCCCAGCAGGCCGAGCTTGCCGCTGGGAGCGATGGAGATGTTGTGGCCGCCGCTCACCCCGTCGTAGTACTCGATGGAGACTTTCTTCGACGGCCAGTCGAAGCGCAGCAAACCTGCATGCCCGATGAGCCCGTCGAGGTGGGGCCCATCGAGGGAGATGTAGTAGCTGAAGGGTTTGTCCATCAGGCTTCTATCCTCGGACTCGGGGCGGCAACCTCCATCTTGGTTTTTTGAGGAGTATCCCTACCGATGCGGCGGCTGTCTACTGGAGCGAGGTCGAGGTTCAAGCTAGCCCAGCGTCTAGCCTAGCCGGAGCTTGCGCTCCGGTACAGTTGCAAGGCCGGCACGAGTTTGAATAGCGTCGCAATTGTCTTGACAGGTGTGGGGTGAGGGTTTAGGCTTATGACCACCTCACGATTGAACGGTTCCCAGTAGATCCAGCCGCTCAAGGGCACGGGGGCACGGCGTGTTAAGGGGAAAAAATAGAAATGCGAATCTAGTCGCAGTCTGTCTCCTGGAGGATCATCCTCTCGCCGCTCACTATCTGCTTGAGGGGCTAAACCAGGGACAAGCGTTTCGCACATTGACCGAGAAAGATCTGCGCTCAAACCCAGCCAAGCTGAGGCACACCACGCTCGTCTTTGTCATTGATCAAGGCACACTTCCGCGACCTCTGAGCGAGTGCTTGCGTGGTCTGCGAGTGGCGTTCCCACAGGCGAAATACGTGGTTCTGGGGAGAGAGGTCTCCGAGGAGGAATTGCTGCGGCTACTCTTGCTGGGTATCCACGGCTTTGTTAGCTACAGCGAAGTCTCAAAGGACCTAGGCCGTGCCATTTCTCGAGTATTCTCCGGGGGTACCTGGGTGCCGGACGCAGCCCTCCAAAAATACATCGACTACTCCTCCCAACTCATTGCGGCGAAGCGTAGCCCCGACCGAGGCCTTACCCGACGTGAAAACCAAGTGCTGGAACTTGTTCGGCGCCGGCTGTCTAACAAGGAAATCGCCGAAGTGCTGAAGGTGAGCGAAGCAACCGTCAAGTTCCATCTGACTCACATCTTCACAAAGCTGCAGGTTCACGACCGACACTTGCTGGTCGACGGTGCGAGCCGAGGCCCATCGCCTGCCAGAAATCTCTTCCTGAAGCCATCTCCTAGCTTCTAGAGCTTTCCGCCAGTCTGCGATTTGCTTCGAATACGTCGGTAAAACCGCGTTGACTGTGGCGGGAACCGTCACTGGCAATCGCTATCGCTTTGACTACCCTGGCGCCCGGGTCTTTGTAGACCCCCGCGACAGGTCCTTCCTGGGCCGCCGTGCCTCGCCTGCGCCAGGTTAGATAATGCTGCGGGCGTTGCAACCAAAGTCCGTGAGCAGACCGCCAGACAGCTTCCGACTTTAGGATCACAAAGCGTAGTAATGAGTGGGCCGAGAGTGGGCAAACCTCTCCCTTGTGACGACTTATTGGAATTGACGGCCTGCCAGAGCCGCCGCAAAGGTCTGCTTCCCAACCCCGAAGACTTGTTTTCCCTTCCTGCCCAAATGCTGGAGGGCACTGTTCCTGTACTTTTAGGACTACTCTTGTTGGGGGATTCACCTAACCTGATTGGGCTAGCCCTTAGCCAAATTCCCACCTCGACTTCGCGCCAGTAGACAACCAGGGTGATCGCTGGACATTGTGCAGTCAGAGTTGAAAGGGCAGTCGCTCGACTGTCCGGGAGTGGCGTGTCAGGTCCTCCCACGCGGAGAAGGGAGCGGGCAATGGCAAAGAAAGTACTACCTCGCAAAGGCCGCATCATTCGCCATCGAGATCGAAGGACGAAGACATCCGTCGCGAGGCCGAGACGGGCGACGCCGACACGTCGGACGTCCAACCAGCGGATCGCGCCGACCGTGGCGCGGCCGATGATTCCCAAGACGAAGCTCGTGCCCGGGCCCAAGGTCCCGCTCACGAAACTGACGGCCAGGCCGCCGTTCCAGCTGCCGTTCAAGTGCGGTCAGACGTGGCGGGCGTCCACCTACGACGGGCACTACCCCGATCAGGACAGTCTCGACCTGCTTCGGTTCCAGGGAACCACCAACATCAGCGCCGATGAGGACGTGCTGGCCTCGGCCGCTGGCACCGTGATCGAAGCGCACGACACCAACGCCGAGGATCCTCCCTACGGC
>JBOGJF010000801.1:0-6316 GCA_050747785.1 Vicinamibacteria bacterium | reverse complement strand
GGATCAAGGAGGGCGTCTCAGGTCCCGTGGGCGTGCCGCGGGTGGGCGGGTCTCCGCAGGGCTGCCGCGGAGCGGCTTAGTCCAAACCTGCTTCTGGCAACCGTCGCGCCATTGACCCTGGGGTAGGGGAGCTCGCAAGCTGCGCTTTCATTATGCAATATCTCACCCCCATCATGCGAAGAGCTTAGCAATGTCAACGACTATCGCTGAAACCGAGATCGTGGCAAGTCCTACCAACCCCGCCAGAGAGCCTTCGGCAAGGAGACCGAAACGAGTTCCAATGACAAAGAAATGGAACCGAGCTGACAGACTTGCGCTGCTCCGCATACTGGTGGCGATAGTCGGCGTCCTGGCGTCATTGATAATCGCTCCCAATCCTGTACCCGAGGTCGCAGTACTTCACGATTCAGAAGAGGACGCCGGCCCTGGTCTCGCCGTCAGCAGACAGACCTTCAGCAACATCAGCTACAGTCTCCCCGTATTCGATCTCGAAGCTAGGTGGCAGTTTGATTGCTCATCGGTACAACTGACCTCCGACGGCTCCGCACCCGCTACCACCACTTGTGACACCGCAGCCACTGCAGCGCTCCTCACCGTAGAAGAGGCTTTGCCAGCGCGCGGGTGGGTTAAGGCCATCCTTGCGGCACCAAGCGCCTTTACTTTGCCGCCACCAAAGGTGAAAGCGTTTCAACTTACTGTCAATCCTGCTGGATCGGCACTTATTCCGGTGATGTCCCTTGATCGTCAGAACTACGCAGAACTCCTCGAACAGCGCAATACCAACCTCGGCATATCGCTCCTGATTGGCATTGGTGTCATTACTGGATTCTGGCTCTTGACCAAGAGATTTGCATAAAAGGAGATCTCGAATGGAACAAAAAGTCGCGACCGTCGCGCTTGCGCCCGATCGTCAGCGATCGGGTCTAGTCAGAAGCTTTGGGGTATTTGGCGCCTTCCTCTTCGGTGTTCATTGTATCAGCCTTTCCTCCTCAGGCTTCATACCCTTCTCCTGGGTGGCATCGGTATGGCCGGGAGCCAGCATCGCTGGAGTTCTGCTAATCGCCGCCATCTTCTGCCTAGTCCACGGCGCAAGTTACGCTGCGATTGGCTCCACGGTTCCTCTCGCCGGAGCCGACTATGTCTTTGCCAGCAGAACTGCCCCTCCTGCCCTCGCTTTCGCAGCAAGTTGGACCTTGGTTCTCTTTAGCGGTTTTGTCGCCGGTGGTCTCGCCGCATGGATCCCAAAGGGTGCTCTGCCTGCTCTCTTCCGTCCAATGGCGATCCTCTTTCAAGACAGCCGGTTTGAAGGCATTGCGGACTTTAGCTCCACAGCAACCGGATCGTTCATGATCGGTGGCGCAGTCATCCTTATTGCCGCTCTTACAGTAACCACTGCCAACCTGAACATCCAACGCATCCTGGCGGTAGGTTTTGCACTAGGAATCGCGGCTTGGCTCGTCATCTATTTCAGCTTGTCGTCTGCCTCTAGCCCGAGTGATTTTCAAGCTGCGTGGGATAGCTTCATGGGCCCCACAGGTCGCTTTGGCGCCTTCTCGGAAAGGGTTCCTCTCGCCGAGGCCGCCGGCATGAACCTCAACAGTTCTTTGGGCCAAACCTACTTGGCGGGACTAATCATGGGCTTCTGGATCTTCTACGGATACTACATTCCCACTTTTTTCTCCGAAGAGGTGCGCAGGCCAGCCAAGACTCTGCTCATCGCATCTGCGTAGTCTATCATTGTCGCGCTCGCCATCTTTATCGGCGGCACGCTGCTCCTGCAACGCCTTGTCCCATTGGAATGGATTGCAGCAGAAGGCTACCTCTTTAACAACCCGGATGCTGTTGCCAAAGCGGCCGGTGGCGAGCCTGTCACGGCAATGCCCTGGATTACCTTTTATGCGGCCATCCTTCAGCCCAAACCTTGGCTGCTATTCATCGTCGCGTTCGGTTGGATCTTCACGCTTATCAATCTCGTCCAAACTTACTTCTATTATTCAAGCAGGATAGTGCTCTCCTGGGCGCTCGATCGGGTCGTTCCTTCCTGGATTACTGCTCTCGGCTCCCGCTCGGGCTCACCGGTTCGCGCCATCTGGATCAGTGCAGCTCTCGCTCTGGTAGGCCTGTACGATGCGTCGACAGGGGGACCCCTCGGGACTCAGCTTACCTTCGTCTTCTTTGCGGTCTCGACACAGTTGGTGGCGGTCACCTGCCTCGTGTTTCTTCCAAAATGGAACCCTGCTCTCTATAGAGCCATGCCCGCCGCGTTTCGAAGGAGGATACTTGGCGCGCCAATCATCGTCGTGGTCAGCACAGTCAGCTTGCTCTACTTGCTCTGGATGATTGTCGCATCCTTCGTCTATCCTGCGGTTGGAGTAGCTCGACCGCAGTCGACGCTGTTGTTGCTACTTGCGATGCTTGGCAGCGGAATTGTCTGGTTCTACGCTATACGCTTCTACAGGCTACGAAAGGAAGGGATCGACATTCTCGCTACTTACCGGCTGCCGGTCACGACCGCGGAGGGTCCCGATTTTGAGTAGAACGGCGATCCTTTTTGCATCTGACCTGCATGGCTCCAACAGCTGCTTCATTAAACTGATTGCGGCAGCCAAGGAGACTCGACCTTCCTGTGTGGCAATTGGAGGAGATCTCTCCGGCAAGGAGCTGGTCCTCATCCAAAGAAATGTCGGTGGTTATCGTGCCCTGATAGAGGGTCGAGAAGAGGCGATTGCTAACGACGGGTCCCTAAGAGACTTCAGGAAGCACCTTGGCGATCATGGGTACTACACCCACGTGCTGGACGGCGACACTAGGGCCAGCGAGCTGAGTGACGACGAGCGGGCAACAGTTAAGCGCTCCTCGATACGCAAGCGACTTCAACAGTGGTCGGCCTTTGCGGAGGCAGAGCTCAGCTCCTTTGGAATTCCAGTCTTTCTCGTGCCAGGCAATGACGACCCCTTGGATATTGGGGACGACATCTCGGTCTCTCCGGCGATCGTCAATGTAGAGGATAAGTTTGTCGCACTTGACGAGTATCGTGTGGGAGGCTTAGGTTATTCCAACGTTACTCCTTGGCATTGCCCTCGCGAACTTTCAGAGAGTGAGATTAAAGAGCGTCTCGCACGCATCTTCCGAGAGGTTGAGGACCCGCGTCGTGTAGTTCTCCTCTGTCATGTGCCTCCCTATGCTTCTGGCCTCGATATAGCTCCCGAACTGGTCCAGGACGAAGGAGGCGAGTTGGAATTGGTGGCGGGAGGTGAGAGCTTTGTTGGAAGCACGGCTCTACGCGAGGTCGTGGAGGAACAACAGCCCTTGCTGGTCCTTAGCGGTCATTGTCATGATTCGCCTGGCTTTCAGCATCTTGGTTCTACTCTGTGCGTCAATGCCGGCAGCAGTTACGGTCGCGGCGTCCTGAGAATGGCCTGGTTGGTGCTGGATGGTGGGCAGGTTTGCGGCTACCAGATGTTGATGCGCTAGGCCCACAATGTCCTCAACTCCGACAAGCATTGCCGTTGAACTTATTCGCGGCCTGCGAGAGCAGAATGTGGAGTTGCGACTCTTCGGCGGACTGGCGATAGCGCTTCTGACGCGCTATCGTGAAGTATTTGGGGAGGAGCGGCGGGTCCGAGACATCGATTTTGTTGCGAACCGGAACGACCACCGGAGAGCATGCGAGCACCTTCTGAAGGAGGGGTGGAAGCCCGATCGCAGTGAATTCCATGTTGGTATCAGCCGGAGGACCTCCTTCCTGAGTGAAGAGCACGGCGTGCGAGTCGAGATCTATGCCGATCCACTCGTTTTCTCTCACCGGTTAGACTTTGGCTCACGCCTGAGGGTGGCGGGCTTTACACTCTCTCCAGCCGACTTGTTGCTAACCAAGCTTCAAGTGGCGGACCTGACGAAGCCTGATGTACTCGATATTGTGGCAATCCTCAGTAGCTGTGGATTCTCTCGGGGCAGCGAGGCCGCGGCTCTTGCCAAAGACATTGAGTGTAAAAGGCTGGAGGAAGTTGCCGGTGCCGACTGGGGGCTCTGGTACACTTGCAGGCAGAACGTGGAAGTTGTTCTGGAATGGATGGCTCAGAGTGCGGGATTGCAGGCTGGCAGCGCTGCGAAGGCGGCAGATGAGCTCCTAGAGACGCTTGAAGAAGCACCCAAATCCTGGAAGTGGCGAGCAAGGGCGCTGATCGGTACAAGACTTCGGTGGTACTATGAAGTTGAATGAGTTCAAGCAGACTGCAAAGGAATCAATCCTGGCGGGATTTGCGGATTCCTCGAGAGGGCCAGAGCCAGTGACCTGACGAGCCAACGTGACCTGCAGATGGTCGGCGCGTCAGTACCGCACATGGCTCGCAGATCGAGATCTCGGGCGCTGATTTTCTGGCGAGCCAGCTTGGATTGGAGCTGTGCAGCGTGCACGTTTAAATCATCAAGCCACTAGATCGGCACTTCTAGCCGTTTACAACTTCACTACGCTCTGAGCCGGGAGTCGAGAATGAGATTGATTCTTGCCGCCGTGATCGCACTCGCCGCCCCCACGACAGCCCATGCGTGGGAGCGCCTTACGACCGCGGACGGCTCTCAGATCGAGGGAGACATCACGCAGCCAGAGATTGTGCTCACAGAGAGCACAGGCGGCGGAGAGGTTGTCATTCCCCGGGCGGCCCTGGGACGGTTGCGGAAAGCTGAGGGCGGGCTGGAGGCCCGGCTCAAGGACGGTACCGTCATCACTGGAAGCCTCGAAGGAAAGCTGGAGATCGAGGACGGCTTAGTTCGGCGACGCTACACGGAGAGCGACATCGAATCCGTGGAGTTCGACCGTTACATCGATATCCAGCCGGGGAAGAAGTATCACTCTTGTCCCATTCGGATCGATCTCGATGCCTCTCCCGCAGTACTCTCAGAGAGTGGCACAGACTCTACCGCCCGCCCTGGCGCGGTCAACTGTCGCGAACTGCGAATTCTGAACCTCGCCTTCACCCGGAAGGGACGGTTGCGCGCGGGCAAGCAGGTGTCGGTAACCGCGCAGGCTGCTCTCTCGGTCCCGGAGGGCGTGGATCAGTTGATAGAGCTATCGCTCGAGCTCGTTCAGGGTGACGTGACGATAGCTACAGCCCGAAAGAGGCTCACCGCGGACGAAGGCGAGGTCGCGATTCTGCCGCTTACAGTCGACTTTGCGAGCGATCGACTGGATACTGCCGGTCCCACTCCTCGCTTCCTTGTCCAACTCGTCAGCCAGGATTCGAGCCAAGAGATCGAGCGCGGCGGATTCTTCTGGTGGTTCACCATCCCGCTCGGCTGACTTCCCCCTGCAGATCTGGACGTCTAGCGCAAGAGACTCCCGAGCAGCCGTGAAGGCAGTCGCTTTGTTGCGGGCAGACTGAGCGAATCGAAAAGGAAGGCGGCATGACTGATCTCACCTGGCGTGATGCGATTCTGAAAGTTCTCAGCGACGCCGACGAACCGATGCACTATACAGCGATCGCAGAGGCGATCGCTGAGCAAGAGCTGCGTTCCGAACTCGGTGCAACTCCCGCGGTCACTGTCGCCGCGATAATCGCAGGCCAACTCCGAGGCAAAGTCATCCGAGTCACACGCGGGTACTACGCCCTGCCCCGATCCACAAAGCGGCCCGCTGGTGACGCCGAGCCACCGAGTGACGCTCAGCAGGAAGACACCGGTTTGATCAACGCCTTCGGCATGTACTGGGACCGCTTCCTGGTCCTCTGGTCGGGGACGCCGCGCCTCCTGGGTCGGCAGCAGCCAGCCAGTAGTCCAGTAGACTTCTCTGGTCAGCGTGGAGTGTACCTGCTCCATGATGGCCGGGAAGTCATATATGTCGGTCGCACCACCGATCAAGCCCTTGGAACGCGCCTCCGCCAACATACGATCGATCGCCTGAACGGTCGCTGGAACCGCTTCTCATGGTTTGGGGTGTTCGCGCCCTCGGAATCAGGGGCGCTGAACAACGCCTTGGTGCCTCAATATAACCTGGACATGCTCATCACAACCATGGAGGCGCTTTTGATCGAAGGCCTAGAGCCCCCGCAGAACCGAAAGCGAGGGGACGACTTTAGGGCCGTCGAGTTTCTCCAAGTAGAGGACCCTGAGATCCAGAAGAGCAAGATTGTCCAGCTCATGGATAGTTTGAAGGGGAAAATCTGACGAAGGCGAGTTGCCTTGGCGATCAGTTTCAGGGGCCGACTAGACTGTGGGTACAAGGCAGGGACCGGGGACGACGATAATGCGATCAGTTTTAGGAATCGATCCTGCCTGGACAGCCGGCAAGCCTTCTGGCGTTGCGCTCATTGTGGAGGGC
>JBOGJF010000800.1:0-1899 GCA_050747785.1 Vicinamibacteria bacterium | reverse complement strand
GTAGCGTCCCTCGAGTGGTTGCTCCTCGGCCACCTGCCCTAGCTGCAGTCTTTCGATCTCTTCACCCAATAACTGGACCTGGCGTTCCAACTCGGTGAGGCGTTCCTGCTCATCCGATGCCGGCTGTCCTTCTTCTACACTGCTCGCTGTGGCCTGCTCGTCTGGACTGGCTGGCTCGTCTGGCGCGTCCTCGCTCGGCCAGACGACGGAAGACCATGCCAGGACTCCCGCTAATCCCAAAAAGATGACCCGCTTCTCCATCCCCTTCATGTGAGGCTTGCCTCCATTCCTCGTCAGAGTATTGAAAATGAAAGTGACTTTCATTTTCATAATTTCACCACAGCGCCATCTCCGAGTCAAGAAAAAAAGAACGCGCTTCAGCGCGTCGGCTTCGGACGGGGTGCGGCGCCGGCATTGGTCGCCACCGTTTTCTTGCGGCGAGCCTTCGCGGCTTCCTCTCGACGCTGGTCACACTTCTGGCAAACGCCGAATATCTGGTGGCGATGGGAATCGATAGTGAACCCGTAGGCGTCGGCAATCTCATCCTGCAATTTTTCGATTTCGGCGCTTACGAACTCGATGATCGTGCCACACTCGATGCAGATCATGTGGTCATGATGCGAATGTTTGTAATGGTGCTCGAAGCGAGTGAGACCATCCTTGAGCTCGATGGACTCGGCCAGCTTGGCGTCGCAAAACAGCTTGAGCGTCCGGTAGATGGTGGTTCGACCGATCTCCGGGTGTTTACGGTGGATGACCCGGTAGAGGTCGTCCACGGTCATGTGGCCGCCGGTCTCCAAGAAGTATTGCAGAATGACCTCGCGTTGGCGGGAATGTTTGAGGCCGTTGTCGGCGAGATACTGCTCGAAGACGCGAAACTCCTCACGGCTCGTGGAAGAGGTATTCCGTCCCATCGACCCTAGCTTGGCTTAACTTTGCTTAGCCGGGCTCAACTTGACTCAACCGGCCTCAGCTTGGCTCAACGGGCTCCCCCGGCCGCTGTTCCACTCTCGGCTCGCGGAGCACGTAGATGTCCTCCGCCAGCGCCTGTTCGATCGCGAGCTGCGTCTCCTCACATTGAAGGACGAACGCCGGAGAGCGCTGCTGCAGCTTGATCTTCACCCCGGGAGTAAAGCCAAAAGACGACAGCTTGTGGAGCCGGGAGTAGTTCTTGGTATTGACGTAGGCGACCCGGGCGGTCTCGCCAAGGTGCAACTGGTTCGCACTGACCACCACCGCCTCGATACTGCGCTGGGCCTCGAGGCAGCAACGCCCCTGAGGGATGGGTCGACCGTGAGGGCACTGACGTGGGTGCCCGAGCAACGTGCAAATGCTCTCGGTGATGCCGGGCGCGACCAAGTGCTCGAACTCGCAGGCATTGACTTCGACTTCGGGCATCGGCATGCCGAGAATGTCGTTCACCAAGCGTTCCGCCAACCGGTGGCGACGGATGATCGCTCGCGCTCGGCTTCGTCCCACTTCGGTGAATTGCAGCGAACCGTCTCTATTCTCCACGATCTGCCCGCGCTCCTTGAGCTCTTCGATCAACTCCTCGGTGAGCGCGACGTCCACCACTCTGGCGAGGTCCTCCCGACGCGTCGACCCCTTCTCGTCCTCGGTCCAAAGTGCTTCCAGCACTTCCTCGAGGCCTCTCGCGAGCGGGCGATGAGGTTCCTGCCAGTCTGTCGGTACGGTTTCTTTCATAGCTCCAATCCGGTCCAACGCAAGAAGAAGTTGACGCCTGCCCCCACCGCGATGGCATAGGGAATGATGAACCCCACCATCAAGGCCGCCTTGCGGAGGTCGTGCTCCTTGACCATCACGAAGAAATTGGCCACACAGGGAACGAAAAGCGTCATGGTCACCAGAGAAACCATGATCTGGGTGTGATCCATCATC
>JBOGJF010000799.1:0-2850 GCA_050747785.1 Vicinamibacteria bacterium | reverse complement strand
CCACTCAGGTGGACCGACCGCAAGTAAAAATCCAACCGCGAAGGGAGATTACCCACGTGCAACCGCGTGCCACCGCCACAGGGCACGACCGCAAGCCCTTCGCGATGACAAAATGAAAGCGTCGCCGCCGCGGCCTCCGCGGAGCCGGGCTCCAGAACCAAGGACGGCTTCAACCCGTCGATGTCCGGATCGGACGCCGCGGGCGGACGCGCATTCGCCTCTGCCAAGAGCGAACGAACGCTGCCGCGCGTCATATCCACGCTCCGCCGCCCGAGGCCACGCTCGGCAAGCTTGCCTCGCCGCATCCTTGCCGCGTCGGAAACACTTTGCCCGGATTGCAGAGCCCGTCCGGGTTCCAGACTTCGCGTATCGATCGCATCAGATCGAGATCCGATTCCGAGAAGCTGAGGCTCATATAGTTGGATTTCTCGGTACCCACGCCGTGCTCGCCGGTGATAGCGCCTCCTACCGAAACGCAAAGCTCCAGAATCTCCTTGCCCGCCGCGAGGACCCTCTGTTTCTCCTCCTCGTCCCTGCCGTCGTAGGAAATGCAGGGATGCAGGTTGCCGTCTCCGGCATGGAAGACGTTCGCGACGCGAATACGGTGCTTCCGGCCGATCTCGCCCACCTTCGCCAGCACTTCGGGCAAACGGGTGCGCGGTACGACGCCGTCCTGTACGTAGAGGTCCGTCGACAGACGTCCCATCGCGCCGAACGCGGCCTTCCTTCCTTTCCACAACTTCTCGCGCTCTCGCGCGTCGCGTGCCGCCGCGAACGCGACCGCGCCACGCCGGCGACAGATCCCGTCGACCTCTTTCTCCAATCGATCGAGACCCGCCGGAGCGCCGTCGAACTCGACGAGCAGCACGGCTTCCGCGTCCTTGGGAAACCCGCCCGCGCTCATTCCGGCTTCCACGACCTCGATCGTGGCCCGGTCCATCATTTCCACCGCCGCGGGGATGATCCCGAGCGCGACGATGTCGGAAACCGCTTCACACGCCTCGACCATGCTGGGAAAGGTGGCGAGACACGTCTTCACCGCCTCCGGCAGAGGAAGGAGTCGGACGTCGACCGCGGTCGCGATGCCGAACGTCCCTTCGGAACCGATGAAGAGACCGACCAGGTCGTAGCCGACGGTCTCCCGCCGCTCGCCCAGGTCGACGATCTCCCCGTTGGGCAGGACGACCGTGAGCGAAAGGATGTGAGCGGTCGTCGCCCCGTACTTGAAACAGTGCGGGCCTCCCGCGTTCTCGGCGATGTTCCCCCCCACGGTGCAGGAAGATTGGCTCGAAGGATCCGGTGCGAAGAAAAGACCGTGCTCGGCGACGCCGCGAGAGATCTCCAGGTTGACGATCCCCGTCTCTACACGAGCGGTCCGGTTGATCGGGTCCACCGAGAGGATACGGTTCATGCGGTTCATCGCCACGACCACGCCCCCTTCACTAGGTATGGCGCCGCCCGAAAGCCCGGTCCCCGCCCCTCTTCCCACGAAAGGAATCTTCGCCTCGGCGCAAATGCGCACCACCCGAGACACATCTCCAGTCGAACGAGGAAGCACGACTGCCTCCGGAGAACTCCTGAAGGCGGTCGTCCCGTCGCATTCGTAGACCAGAACGTGCTCCGGGCGAACCAACAAGTTCTGCCGCCCGACGACCTCCTCGAGCCTCGCGAGGACTCTTTTCTCCAGCATGGATTGGGCACGCTAGCACGCCGTCTCGCGGACTCGCAAGAACTGAGCATCGTCCCGGGGCTCGACCCTGGGCCTCCCCCGCCCCTTCTCCGGCAGGTTGCAAACCCCGTTTCCATGTACTACAGTTAAGAGCTTGACCCGGTTGTAAGCTCAGACAAGGAGTGAAAAGCATGAACGGTAGGGCGTCTCAGCGCGCCAGCGTCGCAGTGAAGGCAGAGGAAACAGAACAAGCGCTCAAGATCTTCTCCCGTACGTTGAAAGTGGTCACCGACAGTCGCGTCGAGCTCTACAATGTCACCGATCGGATTCGCGATCTGGTCCGTGCCTCCGGCGTCAAGGCCGGCTTCCTCGTCGTATCGACGCTGCACACGACGACTGCGGTGTTCATCAATGAGTTCCAGGCCGCGCTCATGGCAGACGTCAAGACGTTCCTCGACAGGTTCGTGAACAAGGACCACGGATATCTCCACAATTGCGAGGACTGCTCCGACTGCGACCGGAAGAACGCCGATTCCCACCTCCGGGCGATGCTGCTCGGACACAATCTGACTTTGCCCATCGAGGAAGGCACCATCCGTCTGGGTCAGTGGCAGAGCATTCTTTTCGCGGAGCTCGACGGACCTCGGGAGCGAATGCTGACCGCGCAGGTCATCGGCATTTAATTCCCGATCCGAAATACACGCTCGTTCACCCGTATTTCGGATCGGCTATCCCCGCCTCGGCCAGGCAATCCCGCATTCTATCGCTTGCGGCCGCCCCGGCCGCCCGAAACGGGTTAAACTGCCGTCTGTAAACGGAGGAACCCGCAACCTTGCAGCTTCGTCTGGACTTCGACTTCAACGCCGCCCACCGGCTTCCGCTCTATGACGGCCCCTGTCGCCACACCCACGGTCACAACTACCGCCTGCGGGTCGTGGTGGAGGGTCGCGTGGACCCGGCCACCGGATTGACGACCGACTTCCTGGTCATCAAGCACCTCGTTCGAGAGCACGTTCTCCAAACCATCGATCACAACGACCTGAACCTGGTAGTCGACAACCCGACCGCGGAGAACGTCGTCACCTGGATATGGCGGCGGCTCGCGCCCGCGTTGCCGGGATTGACGGAGCTGCAACTCTTCGAGACCCCGGATTGCGGCGTCATCTACCGTGGAGACTCCG
>JBOGJF010000798.1:0-2164 GCA_050747785.1 Vicinamibacteria bacterium | reverse complement strand
ATACAAACGTGGTGGCTGGGAAATCGACATTCGGACGGTGTTGCCGGATGGAACCAACCTTAGGGAACGCAGGAAGGCCCCGGTTGGATCCAAGTCTGGCGCGAAACGCTGGGGTGAGCATCGTGAAACCGAGCTTATCCTCGAGCATCGCGAGAAGAAGGCGGAAGAGCCACCAGAACCAAGAAGGGAGGTCCCAACACTTGCAGAGTTCACGCCTAGATTCCTGGACGGCTACGCGCGAGCCAATCGCCAGAAGCCAAGCACCGTGTCCTCGAAGGAGTCCATACTTCGGGTGCATCTCGTTCCCTTGCTTGGAACCACGACGCTCGGTGCGATCAGCAACGAAGATGTGCAGAAGGTCAAGAACCATCTCCACGACCGAGCGGCAACGACCGTCAATACGGTCCTCACTACGCTGAGCGTCATGTTGAAGGTTGCCGTCGAATGGGATGTCATCGGGTCGGTGCCCTGCATCATCAAACTGCTGCGGGTCGCGCCGGCCGAAGCCGATTTCCACGACTTCCACGAATACGAAAGCCTCGTGGAGTCGGCGAAGGCAGTGGGGCCGGTCGCGCATCTCGTCGTTCTTCTGGGCGGCGACGCCGGGCTTCGATGCGGTGAGATGATGGCGCTTGAATGGACGGACATCGACTTCTCCAGGCGGATGCTTCATGTGACGCGATCCGAGTGGAGGGGAGAGGTGACCGTTCCGAAAGGCGGACGGTCTCGCCGCCCCTTGACGACGCGACTTCTCGGCATCGCTTTGGGGCGATCGGCTCTTTGAGAGTAGACGCGACCAAGTCGCTGAAGCCGACGTAGTCCAATTGGAGCGGTAGAGAGAGTCCGCTCAGGCGCACCAGAAATGTCGATTCGCGAACGCTCTTCCGGAGCCGGTCTTGAGGTACCGCTCGAAATCCAGGGCTCGGTCTTCATCCTCGAACCAGATGGCCGCACGAAGCTTCCAGTCTCGAAACTTGCTCGTGTGAGGTGACCTGCCGGAGTTGTGTTCTGCGAGGCGTCGCTTCAAGTTTGAGGTGATCCCGACGTACCGTTCCTCGGGCTTCGCTGTCCGTTGAAGCAGATAGACCGTTTGCTTTGAGGTCATACCCAATGAGACGAGTTTGGGAGTGGTAGCCCGCCGTCGCCCTTACGGGCTCTGGCGGGCAGCCTTCGCAACGCAAGGCTGGCTTGCCAGCCGTAGCTCACGTCACGATGTCAGCCCGTGAGCGAAGGCTGGTGCCGAAGGGGGGACTCGAACCCCCACGGGTCGCCCCACACGCCCCTCAAGCGTGCGTGTCTGCCAATTCCACCACTTCGGCACTTGGCGGGCTTCCGGGACGGCTATCTAGCACACCCCAGAGGGACGCAATTATAGCAAAAGACGGGAACCGCGCGCGGAATGTCCGCGTTTACTGAGGCTGCTGAGGAGCTGCGGGCTCCTGCGTCGTGCTTTGGCCCTCGCCCGGCTGGGTCTCTCCCCCTTGCGGTGACTCCGGCTGGGCCGCGCCCTCAGTTCCGCTCTGACTTTCGGCGGGAGGGGTGCTCTCCGTGCCGGGTTCCTCTGCTGGTTCCGTCCCCTCGATCGGTGGCGTCTCTTCCGGTCCCACGTCGCCCGGAACAGTTTGACCGGGCTCGGCGGGAGGCTCGTCCGGCGGGACGACGGATCCGCCGCCTATGGCCGGCCGCAAATACGAGAGTCCCAGCGATGTGATCATGAAGAGGATCGCGGCACCGGTCGTGAGCTTGGCGAGAAACGTGGCCGCGCCACGGGCTCCGAAGGCCGCCGAGGAGCCGCCGCCGCCGAAGGCACTCGCTAGATCCTGCCCCTTGCCCTGCTGGGCGAGGACGACCAGGATGAGGATGAGGCAAACGATGACGTGCAGTAGGGTTAAAACGATGGTCATGATATTCCCTTCCGACTCCGTTCGAACTTGCATATTCTCTCATAGGATCGGGCTTCCAGGCTGGCGCCACCGACCAGCGCTCCGTCGATATCGGCCTCGGCCATGAGAGCGTCGATGTTGTCCGGCTTGACGCTTCCGCCATAGAGGATGCGTACGCCGGCGGCGGCGTCTTTTCCAAATAGAGTACTGAGCTTCGCGCGGATGGCTACGTGGACTTCCTGGGCTTGCGCGGGTGTGGCCGTGCGGCCGGTGCCGATGGC
>JBOGJF010000797.1:0-2157 GCA_050747785.1 Vicinamibacteria bacterium | reverse complement strand
GAGGTAAATCGAACCCTTGCTCACACAGAATCTTTCTAGTCATCGCGCTTGCGTAGCACCTCGCTCGCAGAGAGTGTGCCATTGTTAGTTGGAAATTGAAACGGCTCCAAACCTCGTGGTTTGATGGCGTTGGAAAACAACATCAAGCCGCAAGAGAAAGGAGCCGAGATGGGAAGTCTGCTACGAACAGTCAAGAAATGCAAGAAGTCGCGTCGATTGGGTGAGGTCGAGGTCGTGAAGCGGGAGGAGTACGGGGGTCTCGAGGTGGACGCGAAGGTAGAGATGATCCGTGCGTTGGTGCCGCTAGGGCTGATGCACGTACACGAGGTTCTAGACGACGAAGTGAAGGCCTTGGCGGGAGAGCGATACGCCCGCAAGGACGATTTGGAGCGCGGCCGGCGTCACGGAACCAACCCAGGCACAGTGGGTCTGGCGGGCCAGCGGGTGCCGATCCGGGTTCCCCGGGTTCGCAGCCTGGGGGGAGGAGAGATCCCGCTTCGCTCGTACGAGGCGCTGAGTCATGGTGGCGAGACGAATGACCTCCTGCTGAGACGAGTGCTCTGGGGAATCTCCTGCCGCAACTACGAGTCGGCCGCGGAAGCGATTCCGGGGGCGATCGGTTTATCGAGCTCGTCGGTATCCCGCGGATTCGTGGAAGCGAGCGCCGGGAAGCTTCGTGAGATGCAGGAACGGGATCTGTCCCGCGAGGACGTGGTGGTGATGTTCCTGGATGGCAAGACGTTCGCCGAGGCCACGATGGTGGTTGCCCTGGGCATCACGTTATCCGGGGAAAAACGCTTCCTAGGCTTCGTGGAAACGGACACGGAGAACGAGCGGGTGCTGACGGCGTTCCTGCGCTCGTTGCTCGAGCGGGGACTGGATATCTCCCAAGGCCTACTGGTGGTGGTTGATGGCAGCAAGGGGCTTCGAGCAGCGGTGAACAAAGCATTTCGCAAGCGGGTTGTAGTGCACCGCTGTCATTGGCACAAACGCGAAAACGTCGTCAGCTACCTGTCCAAGAGCGAGCAGGTGTCCTGGCGGCAGCGATTGCAGCGAGCTTACAACCGCCCGGAGTACAAGGAAGCGTTTGCCGCCATCCAGAAAATCCACTCTGAGCTAGAAGAGCGGAACCAGTCAGCCGCAGCCAGTCTCGAAGAAGGTTTGGAGGAGACCCTCACGTTGCATCGACTCGGCGTGTACGGCGTGCTGGGCCGCTCGCTAAAAACGACGAACTGCCTCGAGTCCGTGAATGCGCTCGTCGAAGAACGCTGTGCGAAGGTCGACCACTGGAAGAACTCGAGCCAACGTCAGCGGTGGCTCGCGACCGCGCTCGCGGACATCGAGCCGCGCCTCAGGAAGGTGATGGGCTACCGCCACCTTCCAAAGCTCCGCGAAGCACTCAAGAGCGAACTGAAGATCGAGTCGAGGATACCGACTACGTCGAAGAGGAACGTTGCGTGAAAAATCGGGAGCCGTGGAGAGTTTCAACTAAAAAAGGGCTTGACTCCGCTCGCACGGCTTTACTTCTTTGTTTACCACAGACTCCGATGTCGGCCCAATACTGCGCTTCACAGTCTAGGTCTTCTTCCTCACACTCCTCAGGTGGTTGAGGGGGTGGCTCGGGCGGGCGAGGCGGCTTCGGAGGCTGAGGCGGTTGGGATGGCGGTTGAGGAGGATAGGAGGGAGGATCCGGCGGTCCAGGAGGCCCAGGCGGTTGGGACGGTGGCTCGCTATCGCCGTCGTTGTCTCCAGGCCCCCTGAGCGCGTCAATGCCCATGCCTACTGCGACACCTACCGCTGCGCCCGCGATCAATCCTCCCCCAGTGTCGCTCTCCAAAGTCGGAGTGGCTGCAGACTCAGGGGCGTTCGCTGGCGAAGCGGCCAACAGACCGCCCAAGATCCCCAGCGCAATGCACCATGGGCAACCACCACTTGGGTCGTTAACCTGGGTCGGCTGATTCGCGACGTATGCATACAGGTTTATACCTCCGACAAAACCAACCGGATCTTGATTGATCCAGCGCCCGAATGCAGGGTCATACGCGCGCAACAGCGCCAGTACGAGGCCGCTGCGCTCGTCTTGGAGATGTCCTGTAAACGTAAAGACGCTGTCCTTATCTCCGCTGACTTTCGTAGCCTCACCCTAAGGATCGTAAC
>JBOGJF010000796.1:0-1633 GCA_050747785.1 Vicinamibacteria bacterium | reverse complement strand
GACGTGACGACGTACTGCATCGGGCAGGCCGCCAGCATGGCGGCGGTGATGCTCGCCGCGGGAACGCCGGGAAAGCGCTTCGCCCTGCCCAACTCTCGCGTGATCATCCACCAGCCATCGGGTGGTTTTTCCGGACAAGCCACCGACATCAACATTCAGGCCAAGGAGATCCTGCGTGCTCGGCAACGCTTGAACGAGATTCTTTCGATGCACACCGGCCAGAGCCTCTCTAAAATCGAACAAGACGTGGAGCGTGACTTCATCATGACCGCCGAGGCCGCCAAAGAGTATGGAATCATCGACCAGGTCATCTCGCGACGGGTTTGAGCTGCTATAACCGGGGGAAGCGTGTCGAAGAAAAACGGCGATCCTGAGGTCCTGCGATGTTCCTTCTGTAACAAGGACCAGAGCGATGTGCGCAAGCTCATCGCCGGGCCCACTGTCTTCATCTGCGACGAATGTGTGGAGGTCTGCAACGACATCATTGCAGACGACAACCGCTTCGAGAACCGCGCCCAACGCTCCACCCTTCCTACACCGGTTGAGGTCAAGCAGTTCCTCGAAGAGTTCGTCATCGGCCAGGAGCAGGCCAAGAAGAAACTAGCCGTCGCCGTCTACAACCACTACAAGCGCGTGCAGATCATGAAGTCCAAGACTCGACAGGACGTCGAGCTGACCAAGAGCAACATCTTACTGGTTGGGGCGACCGGCACCGGCAAGACGCTCATGGCTCAGACCCTGGCCAAGCTGCTCTCCGTTCCGTTCTGCATCGTCGATGCCACCACCCTGACCGAAGCGGGTTACGTGGGCGAAGACGTGGAGAACATCATCCTCAAGCTCCTGCAGGCGGCGGGCGGCGACATCGAGAAGTGTCAGGAAGGCATCATCTATATTGACGAGATCGACAAGATCTGCCGCAAGGACGAGAATCCCTCCATCACCCGGGACGTGTCCGGCGAGGGAGTGCAGCAGGCATTGCTCAAGATCCTGGAGGGAACGATCGCCAACGTGCCGCCCCAGGGTGGCCGCAAGCATCCTCACCAGGAGTTCTACCAGATCGACACGACGAACATTCTTTTCATCTGCGGTGGCGCGTTCGTGGGGCTGGACAAGGTCATCGAGCGCCGGATCGGCAAGAAGTCTCTCGGCTTCCGATCCGAGCTCGGGAAGAAGGTAACCCGCCCGGATGACATCATGAGCGTCGTTCAGCCTACCGACCTCATCAAGTACGGGCTCATCCCCGAGTTCGTCGGCAGATTGCCGGTGGTCGGCACTTTGCACGAGTTGGATCGCGACGCCCTCATCCGTATCATGACCGAACCGCGCAATGCTATCGTCAAACAGTATCAGCGACTTTTCGAGTACGAGAACGTCAAGCTCAGCTTCACCGAAGATGCTCTCGAAGCGGTGGCGGATTTGGCCTGCGAACGCAAGATCGGGGCGCGCGGGCTAAGAATGATTATCGAAGACCTCATGCTCGACCTTATGTATCACTTGCCGTCGCAAAAGAAAGTAAGGGAGTGCGTCGTCACGAAGGAGGTCGTCGAGAACCGTGAGATACCCGTAACGCTCATCGAAAAGGCAGGTTAGAGCACTTTTTCCTGAGTTCTCGCCGCGCTTCGCGGCTCGATTC
>JBOGJF010000795.1:0-4918 GCA_050747785.1 Vicinamibacteria bacterium | reverse complement strand
CCGCTCAACATCTGGATCAACGACCAGACCGGAAAGATGCAGGCCCCGTCCTCGGTGCGAGAGATCCTGGAGAAGAACCCATCCGCGTTTCAAGCGTTCGAGGACGCGCGCGCCAAGAACCCGTCGCTCTCCGAGCACTTGATCGTGCACAAGCCTTGGATCGACTACGTCACTTGGACCGAGCAGGGTGAGCCAGGAACCTACCGCCGTGTGCCCGAGGTCATCGACGCCTGGTTCGATTCGGGGAGCATGCCTTTCGCACAGGTGGGATATCCCCATCAAGGTGGGGAGGAATTCAAGCAAGTCTTCTCGGCGGACTTCATCACCGAGGCCATCGACCAGACGCGAGGGTGGTTCTACTCGTTGCTCATGATCTCGACGCTGGTCTTCGACAAGGAGTCCTTGAAGCGTCTGAAGCTTCCTCCGACCGACTACCCCCATCCCTACCGCACCTGCATCGTGCTCGGGCACGTCACCGATCCAGAAGGGAAGAAGGAATCGAAGTCGAAGGGGAACTACACGCCTCCCGACGTGATCCTCGACCGCGTGGCGATGGAGTTCGCGGTGGTGAGCTCGAAGCAGACGGAGATGAAGGCGAAACCGGGCATCGCTTTGGTGGCGCGGGAGGACCTGCAGGGCCTCGATCTCGCGCCGGGCGCGACGGTGAAGGTTTATCGGGCGGGGAAGGAAGCCGAGGCGAAGGAGTTTCAAATCGACGCGGTCAAACGTCTGCCGCGCCGGCAGGTGCTGTTGGACGCAGGCGATATCGAGTCGCTGGGCGTCGAGCCGGCGGCGGGCGGCATCAAGGTCGCTCCGGCGGACGTCCCGCGGCTACCCGAGAAACAGAAGCTCGTTCTCGAAGACGCCCACACGCCCGCCCCCGGAGCGGACGCCTTCCGTTGGTTCTTCCTGGCATCGAACCCCCCGTGGAATCCGACCCGTCATTCGTTGGGCAACGTGCGATCGATGCAGAAGGAGTTCCCACTCAAGCTGCGGAACGTCTACTCGTTCTTCACCATCTATGCCCGCATCGACCGGTTCGATCCGCGCAGCATGAAGGGCCGTCCATGGAAAGACAGGGTCCGGCTCGATCGCTGGATCCTTTCCGAGCTCGCCTTGCTGAATCAGCAGGTCGTGGATCGCATGGACAACTTCCGGGCCTACGAGGCGGCGAAGGAGCTCGCGAATTTCGTTGATGGTCTTTCCAACTGGTACCTGCGGCGAAGCCGGCAGAGGTTCTGGAAGTCCGAGATGGACGACGACAAGATCGACGCGTATGCGACGCTCCATGAGTGCCTGGTGTCGGTCATGGAGCTGGGTGCGCCCTTCGTGCCCTTCATGAGCGAGGAGATGTATCAGAACATGGTGCGGGGACCCTTCGGCGAGAGCGTGCCGGAGAGCGTTCATCTCGTGGATTATCCGGAGGCCGACGCGAGCCGGATCGATCGAGTGCTGAGCGAGGAGATGGCATCGGTCAGGGACATCGTTTCCTTGGGTCTACGGGTGCGGACCAATCACAAGCTGCGGGTCCGCCAGCCGCTCGCGAGCGCGGAGATCATCCTCTCGCGTCCAGACCTGGAGACGCGCGTCGAGAAATATCGGGAGCTCATCGCCGAGGAGCTGAACGTGCTGAACGTCGCGTTCGTGCAGGGCGCGGATCAGCACATCCGCTATGGCATCAGGCCGAACTTCCGGCAGCTCGGCCCGAGGCTCGGAAAGAACATGCCCGTGCTCAAGAAGGTCCTGGACAAAGCGGACGGAGCCGCGCTGCGGCGCGGGCTTCTCGAAAAGGGCAAGGTAGAGGTCGAGGTGGGGGATGAAACGTTGGCGCTCGGGCTCCAGGACGTCGAGGTCGTGGTCGAAGCTAAGGAGGGTTACGCGGCCGCGGGCGATCAGACTTCCGTGATTGTCCTCTCCACCGAGCTAACCCCGGAGTTGATCGAGGAAGGGATCTATCGGGAGCTCCTCAACCGTATCCAGACGTTTCGCAAGGAGCTCGAGCTCGACTACACGCAACGCATTCGGCTCGGCATCAAGGGCTCGCGGCGTCTCGACGCGATCGTGAAGAAGCGCCGGGAGCACCTCATGAGCGAGACCCTTTGCGTCGAGCTCTCGGAGAACGGCGCTTCCCTGAATGACATTCCCGACGTGGCGACGCGAGAAGTCGAGATCGAAGGAGAGACCGCGATCCTGTCTCTCGCGAAAGCCTAGATACTCGCTTCGTACTCCTGGCGGAGCGTCTCCAGCTTCGAGAGCATTTCTTTGAATTCTTCGCTCTTGGCTTGTTCCGAGGCCACCACATCGGGCGCGGCCCCGGCGAGGAATTTGGGATTGGCCAGTTTCTTCGAGGTTTGCTCGAGCTTCTTCTCGATCGCCGCCTTTTCCTTGTCGATGCGCGCGATCTCGGCCTTGAGGTCGAGATGGCGCCCGAGATCGACATAGAGCTCGAAGGCGGGATCCACGCTCGCGACGAGCCCCGGCTTACGCCCGGTGACCAGCTCGATCGAGTCGAGGTTCGCCAGACGAGAGACGGCATCGGAAGTCGCGCTCACGATGTTGTCGAACTCGGCGGTGAGAGGTTTTACCTGGATCGCGAGGCGAACGCCGTCCCCCAACCGCGCGTTGGCACGCACGGCCCGAACGCGGGTCACTAGCCTCTGCAGGCCTTCGAAGCGTTCCTCGAGCCCGAGGTCGGGCACGTCATCGGTGCGGGGATAGTTTTCGCGGATCAGAAGCTCCGACGAGGGCGGCTCGTCGAGCCAGAGCCCCTTCGCGTCCATGGCGGGGAGGAGCTTGGACCATAGCTCTTCGGTGATGAAGGGAACGATCGGGTGGAGAAGCCTTAGGATATCGGCGAGCGTGCGACCCAGAACGTGAGCCGCCCTTCTCGCGGCCGCCGGGTCGTCGCCATCGAGCCTTCCCTTGGAAAGCTCGATGAACCAGTCACAGTAGTCGTTCCACACGAAGCCATAGATGAGTTGACCGAGGCTCCCGAAGTCGAAATCATCGAGCCCCTCGCGAACCGCCCGCACGGTGGAGATCCGGCGGGAGGCGATCCATTCGTCTTCTTGGGCCGGAGCGGCCTCGCCGGCCTCGGCGCCGGGAACCTTCTCGAGAGCGAGAAGGACGAAGCGGCTGGCGTTCCAGAGCTTGGTCACGAAGCGGCGACCGATCTCGTTGAACTTGTGGAGGCTGAGCCGCGTCTCCTGTCCCTCCGAGCAAGAGTAGACGAACGTGTATCGAAGCGCGTCGGCGCCGATTCCCTCGAAACCGTCGGGAAACAACTTTTCGACGCGGGCGATGAGCTGCTCCATGTTCGGAGGGCGGGCCTCGAAGATGGGTGCCTTGAGATCCTCGAGCGTCGCGCCCTCGATGACCGTCAACGGATCGATCCCGTTGCCCTTGCTCTTGCTCATGACCGCGCCCTGATCGTCCAGAACCGTCGGATGGATGTTGACGTGGCCGTAGGGAAGCGTGCCCGCCAGCTCGAGTGCGGCGAAGTTCATCCGCGCGACCCAGAAGAAAATGATGTCCTTGGCGGTCGAGAGCACCGCGGTCGGGAAATAGTGCGCGAAGTCGAATGTCAGCTCCGGCCAACCCAGCGTGCTCAACGGCCAGAGCCAGGAGCTGAACCAGGTATCCAAAACGTCGGGATCCTGGTACCAGTCGTCGGGGCTCTCCTTCACTTCTTTCGGCTCTTCGACGTCGACGAGGATCGCTGCGGTTTTCTTGTGATACCAGGCCGGAATGCGGTGCCCCCACCAGATCTGCCGGCTGATCGTCCAGTCACGGATTTTGGTGAGCCATTGGAGGTAGACGTTCTCCCAGCGCGGCGGGTGGAAGCTGAGGCCTCCCGCGGACATCTTGACCCATTCATCGTCGCGCTTCTGGTAGCCGCTCGCGTAGAGCGCCTTGCGCGCCATGGGCTCCATCTTCACGAACCACTGATCCGATAGACGGTACTCGATGGGAGCTCCCGAGCGCTGCGCGCGGCCGAGCGGGACGAGGCGGTCTTCGATCTTCTCGACGAGTCCCTGCGCCTCGAGCGCCTCCACAGCTTTTTTTCTGGCGTCGTAGCGATCCAGGCCGCGAAACTCGGGCGGCACGACCTCGTTGAGCGTCGCGTCCTCGTTCATCACGTTGATGGGCTCGAGATCGTGCCGTTGGCCGACCTCGAAGTCGTTCGCGTCGTGCGCGGGGGTGATCTTCAGGCAACCCGTGCCGAACTCGAGATCCACGTAATCGTCCGCGATCACCGGAATGTTCCGCCCCTGCAAGGGCAGCCGCACCTTCTTGCCGACGACCCCCTGATACCGTTCGTCCTTCGGATGGACCGCGACGGCCATGTCTCCGAAAAGAGTCTCCGGCCGCGTGGTGGCCACGACGAGATACTCGAGCCCGGCGGTCGGTTCGACGAGCGGATAGCGGATGTACCAAAGATGGCTCGGTTCACCTTCTTCGGAGACGCTGACCTCGTCGTCGGAGAGCGCGGTACGATCGACGGGGCACCAGTTCACGATGCGCTTTCCGCGATAGAGGAGACCGCGATCGTAGAGCGTCTTGAAGGTGTGCCGCACGGCACGCGACAACCCTTCATCCATCGTGAATCGGGTTCGCCGCCAGTCGCAGGAGCAGCCCATCTTCTTTAATTGCGAGAGGATCAGATCTCCATACTTGGCCTTCCACTCCCAGACCTTCTCGATGAACTTGTCACGTCCGAGATCGCGGTAGTTGATTCCCTGGGCGTCTAGCTGTTTGCGCACCACGGTCTGGGTAGCGATCCCGGCATGGTCCGTTCCCGGAATCCAGAGCGCGTCGTAGCCGTCCATGCGCTTGTAGCGAATCAGAACGTCTTGGAGCGTGTTGTTGAGGGCATGGCCCATGTGGAGGCGGCCGGTGACGTTGGGCGGCGGGATGA
>JBOGJF010000794.1:0-5059 GCA_050747785.1 Vicinamibacteria bacterium | reverse complement strand
GTCCCGGCGAGCGTCGAGAGCGCCCGCCACAACCGCCGGCTCTCATGTATCATACGTCGCATCCCACTCAAAACCAAGCGCGCAACCCCTTTCATGTCTGTATTTGGCTTTACTTGGCGCACGGCGTTTGCTACGATGGACTACGATGAAAAGACCCGTTCTTGCCATCGCGATGACCTTGGTCGCTTCCGGGGCGCTCGTGGGCGGTCTATTCGGCGAGCGCGCTCAGGGAACCGGAAACCGCTACGCCGAGTACCTGCGTCGTTACACCGATGTGCTCAGAATCGTGGAGAACGAGTACGCGAGGGAGGTCGAGCCGGGAGAGCTCGTGCACGCTTCCATCCGAGGCATGCTGCGGACGCTGGACCCCCATTCGAACTTCTTGGAGCGTCGGGATTATGTCGACCTTCAAGAGAGACAAAAAGGCAGCTATCACGGCTTGGGCATCTCGGTCCAGATGATCGACGGCGACCTCACCGTCGTTTCTCCGTTCGAGGGTACGCCGGCCTACCGCCTGGGAATCCGTGCCGAGGACATCATTTCGAAGATCGAAGGAGAGGAAACCCGTGGGATGGCGCTCGACGAGGCCGTCAAGCGGCTGCGAGGTCCGAAGGGCAGCACGGTGACGATTTCCATCACGCGCGCTGGCTACGATCAGCCCCTCGATTTCACGATCGTCCGGGATGAGATTCGTCTGCGCAGCGTTCCCTATACCTTCAAGCTGGACAGCGACGTCGGCTACGTTCGCATCAGGGACTTTACCGAAACGACGGCTACCGAGCTGGAAGAGGCCCTGCAGTCTCTCAAGGAGCAAAACGCCAAAGGCTTGGTGTTGGACCTGCGCGACAATCCAGGTGGTCTTCTGGATCAAGCGGTCTCGGTGTCCAACAAGTTCCTCGAGAAAGGCTCGCTCATCGTTTACACGCGCGGTCGCACGCCCGGCTCCGATCAGGAGTACATCGCCAACCGACCCAGCACCGATGAGACGCTTCCCTTGGTCGTCTTGGTCTCCCGCGGCAGCGCCTCGGCCTCGGAGATCGTTGCCGGCGCCATCCAGGATCACGACCGGGGGCTCATCGTCGGAGAGAACACGTTCGGAAAAGGTCTGGTTCAATCGATCTATCGCATCAGCGAAGGAAACGGATTGGCGTTGACCACCGCGAAGTACTACACACCCAGCGGTCGCAGCATCCAGCGCGACTATTCCGGCTCCTTCGACGACTATTACTTTTCAGCGCGAAGCCAGGAACCACCGGCGCCGCAAGGAGAGCTCAAGCACACCGACGCGGGACGCGAAGTTTTCGGTGGTGGAGGCATTGCCCCCGACATCCACGTCGCCTACCCGCAAGCACCCAAGCCCATCCTCGCTCTCGGCAGCCATCGGGCCATCTCCGCCTACTCCGCTTATTTCGCTTCCAAGGATGGCCGTACTCCGGACGTCGCGGGAGCCGGTGTGCAACCGGACGAGATAAGCACGAAGCGTTCCCAGAACATTCGTCTCATCGACCGGACTTTCACGGTCGACGACGAAGTGCTCGAGGACTTCTTCCGGTTCCTGACCGAGGAAGGTGTTCCCTTCTCGCGCGAGGAGCTTCTCGAGCACCGTGACCGCCTCGCCCTTGTTCTCGAGGGAGAGATCGTCTCGTCGATCTGGGGGATGGAAGCGGCGCAGCACCTCTATATCTCTCATGATCCGCAGGTGCGGCGGGCCATCGAAGCGCTACCCGACGCGGCAGAGCTCCTCAACGATCCCAAGGGATATGTCGCCCGCGTGTCTGCGGACGAGGACCAGGCCGTGGAAGCTCAGTAGCTCCAGCGACCTCGTCCCGCCACCGGAAAGGCTCTCACCCTCGAAATGCGCTAGATCCTGGGGTAGGGGTCTGCTAACATACCACCGGTTGTGATTTTCCTTGAAAATAGAGCGTATTTCCTAAGGGAGACAAAGATGATGACCCGTCTTTTACGGCTCTTTCTGGTGTTTGCCTTTGTTGGGGGCGTTGCCGCCGGCGATTTGCTCGCGTTACAGGAGCGAGTTCAGGACGACTTGGCCGATCTGCGCAGTCCCAACTCAGGCACTCGGGCGAACGCGGCCAAGAATCTGGCGCGCACCGCCTCCCCGGAGGCCGTCGGTCCGCTCACTGAAGCGATGCGCGATCCAGAAGTGAAGGTGCGCCGCGAGGTGGTGAAGGCCCTGCGGGCGCAGCTCCACCCGGATGCGATCGACGGTCTTCTGATGGCGTTACGCGATGAGGATAGAACGATCCGCACGGATGCTCTCGGTGGGCTGGTGGACATCTACATACTTCCCGACCAGCGCCGCCCTATGAACAAATTCCTGAGCGTGTTCAAAGAACAGCAACCGAGGCCGGCGGCGAGACCGACCATGCGGGTGGAAGAGAAAGTCGTTCTGGGGCTCGAAGCGAGGCTCCAAGACGACGACGTCGAGATAAGAAGGCAGGCTGCCTTCGCCCTCGGCATCCTGAGAGCGGAGGACGCCATCGACTCACTGGGCGCGGCGTTGGCCGATTTGTCTAAGGAGGTCCGTGCCGAGGCCGTCGAATCGCTGGCCGTCATAAGCGGTGACGCCGCGGGGGCGCAGTTGCTGGCTGCGTTGTCTGAGCCGTCGTCGGAGCAGCTCCAGAGTCAGATCATCGAGGCTCTGGGACGGGTCCGCTACCGGCCGGCGGCGCCACAACTTCTGCAAATCCACGAAACATGGCAAGGCAAGGAGCTCGCCGATAAGGCTTTGACCGCCCTTTCCCTGATGGGTGCGCCGGAGGCACGCGGGGTTTTCCTCCAGAACATGACGAGCACGAACGCGGCGCGGCGGCGCTGGGCGGTGGAGGGAATGGGAAGACTTCGAGACGAGAACCTCAAGGGGAGCCTCACCAAGGACTTCTTGCGAGAACCCGATGGGGCGGTGCAAGCGGCGTATTGTTTCGCGCTCACGCTGGTCGGCCGACCCGAGTTCGTCGACCGCTTGGCGCTCAACCTCTCGAGCCTGACGCTCCGTGAACAATCGATGGACTACCTAGTCGAGCTCGGCAGTCCCTTCTTGGTCGAGCTCGTGCCCTACCTTTCCGATCCGGTGTCGGGCGTGAGGAAAGGTATGGCCTACGTGCTCGAGCGGATCGGAGATCCCGAGGCGATCCCGTACCTGAGGCCGCTCCTCTCCGATCCGGATCCTCAAGTGGCGGACTGGGCCAATCGGGCGATCGCCACCTTGGAACGGGTGCAGGCTGCCGAGGAGCCCTCCGCATCGGCGGTACCATCCACTTAGCCCTGCGGGGCGAGGCCGGGTAAAATGGAGGTCTATGCACAAACCGGTCGCCCTGGTTTGGTTCACGGCGATCGCGTTGCTCTCGGCTTGCGACCAGATCGAGGGGCTGAGGGAGCGGTTTCTCGGGGGCGACGAGACTAGCTCACCCACATCCTCGGGGCTCGCGGCCGCCGTCGAGCTGTACGAAGCCGGCGAGGCACGCGCCGCTGCGGAACAGATCGAAGCCCTCGTGGTGGCGGCCCCGAACGAGCCCGATCTCTTCTACCGACTCGGGCTCTGCTATCTCGCCCTCGCCGGTGATACGGTCGATCCCGCCTCCGAGCTGACTCCGGATGAGCAGCGGAGCCTCGACGCTTTCGAGACCGCCCTGACGCTGAACCCTCGGCACGCGGAGGCCTCCATGGGTATCGGCGATCTCTATGCTCGTCGCGTGCCAGTGGAACAGCGAAGGCGTCGACGTGGCGACCGGGAGCAGGAAGCAGAAACGCTGGCGCTCGAGGCTTATCAACGCGCGGTGACCATCGATCCCAAACAACCCGAGGCCCAACGGCGGCTGGCCCTTTTTCTCGAACGCTTGGGCCAGGCCGAAGCGGCGGAGCGAGCGCACCAGGCCGCGGTGGCAGCGGCGCAAGCCAATCCCGATATCGCGCCGGAGTACTACACCGCCTACGGGCGGTTCCTGGCTTCCCAATCCGACCGAGCGGAGGAAGCCATCAATCAGCTCGAGCTGGCGCAGATGGTTCGGGGCGAAGACTCGCAATTGCGCGAGGAAATCGCCGAGCTCTACAGCCGCATCGGACATCAGTACTTCGAAGAGAAACGCTATTCACTGGCGGAGCAGACGCTCACCAAGGCCTATCGCATTTTCCCCGACAAGAGCTCGCCGGAAGCGCAAAAGGCGTCCAGCACGCTCAATCAACTTCGGGCCATTCGGGGTCGGTAGTAGGCTGATGAAGAACGAGTCAGCCATGCGGATCCGTAGTCGCTGCTGGCTGCCAAACTAGTTGGTTGTGTCAGGCGGCGGTAGACGGTGTACAGATTGTGCTTGCGTAGCCCGTGCCTTCAATGATACGAAGGCTTATCGGAGGAAATATGGAATCTCGACCTCGGCTGGCTTCGTGGGCCGTTTTCGCCGCGTTGCTCTTGACCGTGGGCCTGGCTGTTCAGGCGTCCGCCGAAGACCTGGATCGTGACCTCTCCTGGGACAATATCCGCTCGCAAAACCGCTCCGTCGTGATCGGTCGGTTCGCCGGGCAGTTCAGCGGGCCGGACTACCGACACATTCGAATCAGGGTCATCGAACTCGATACGGACGAGGACTTGCGGCTCGATGTCGTGGACGGTTTGGGCTTCATCGAAGAGCTGCTACCGCCCGGCCGTTACGCCCTGGTCGGCGTCGAGGCCACCTATTTTCCTGCTACCGGAGGTCCGCTCGACATCACCAAGTACCGACCGGTCCAGCAGCGCTACATCGTGAACCCTCGAAGGGGGCAGGCGCGTCCGGTGTTCGACGTTCCGGACGATCGCCCGGCCTACATCGGGACGATCTACGCGGGCTCGGAAGCCGATGGGCTCGTGTACAAGGGTCATCACTGGAGAATCATGGACGAGTTCGACTTGGCTTTCGCGCGTGTCGAGCAAGCGTACCCCAGGCTCACCGCCAGCCTCGCCGAGCAGAACATCGTGCCGCTTCGCAGCTTCGCTCTCAAACCCAGCAAACCGGATTCCCTACTGGAGTTCGTGGGTGTCGACGATCCCATCAACAAGGCTCGGGAGTAC